>NZ_RZTG01000013.1:101259-246351 GCF_003997175.1 Mesorhizobium sp. Primo-A | reverse complement strand
ACGCCAATTGCAATCGCCCCACCAAGCCATTATTCCGGCGCTCATGCGCAAAAACCCAATCCACATCATCGGCGGCGGCCTCGCCGGTTCCGAAGCCGCCTGGCAGGCAGCGCAAGCCGGCGTGCCCGTCATCCTGCATGAAATGCGGCCCGTTCGTGGCACCGATGCGCACAAGACCGATAGCCTGGCCGAGCTCGTCTGTTCCAATTCCTTCCGCTCCGACGACGCCGACAACAACGCGGTCGGCCTGTTGCACGCCGAAATGCGGCTGGCCGGCTCGTTGATCATGAGCGCCGGCGACGCCAACCAGGTTCCGGCCGGCGGCGCGCTGGCCGTCGATCGCGACGGATTCGCCGATGCCGTGACGAAAAAACTCGAAGCACACCCGCTGATCACCATCCGGCGCGAGGAAGTGCCAGGTCTGCCGCCGACGGATTGGGACCAGGCGATCGTTGCCACGGGTCCGTTGACCGCCCCCGGGCTTGCCCAGTCGATCGCGGAAGCGACCGGCGCCGATGCGCTCGCCTTCTTCGACGCCATTGCGCCGATCATCCATTTCGACACGATCGACATGAATACCTGCTGGTTCCAGTCGCGCTACGACAAGGTCGGGCCAGGCGGCACCGGCAAGGACTACATCAATTGTCCGATGGACAAGGACCAGTACCTTGCCTTCGTGCAAGCGCTGGTCGACGGCCAGAAAACCGAATTCAAGCAATGGGAAGGCACGCCCTATTTCGACGGCTGCCTGCCGATCGAAGTCATGGCCGAGCGCGGTGTCGAGACGCTACGCTACGGGCCTATGAAGCCGATGGGGCTGACCAATGCCCACAATCCGACGGTAAAGGCCTATGCCGTCGTCCAGTTGCGGCAGGACAATGCGCTGGGCACGCTCTACAACATGGTCGGTTTCCAGACCAAGTTGAAGCATGCCGAGCAGGTGCGCATCTTCCGCACCATACCGGGTCTCGAAAACGCTGATTTCGCCCGTCTCGGCGGCCTGCACCGCAACACCTACATCAACTCGCCGACCTTGCTCGACGCTTCGCTGCAACTGAAGTCGCGGCCCGGCCTGCGTTTCGCCGGCCAGATCACCGGCTGCGAAGGCTATGTCGAAAGTGCGGCCATCGGCCTGCTCGCCGGCCGCTTCGCCGCAGCGGAGCGGCTCGGCCTTGCTCCGTCCCTGCCGCCGCTGACCACGGCCTTCGGCGCTCTGCTCAACCACATCACCGGCGGTCATATTGTCTCCGATGACGAGCCGGGAAAGCGCTCATTCCAGCCGATGAACGTCAATTTCGGCCTGTTCCCACCTGTCGAAGCTCCGAAGGCCGAGGGCAAACGCATGCGCGGCAAGGACAAGACCGTTGCCAAGCGGCACGCCATCACATCGCGTGCGCAGGCTGATTGCCGAGAATGGCTAGGGCTGCCGGCACAAGCGCAAGCCGCCGAGTAGTCCGTGGCCAAGCACTCCGAGCTGCACCAGCTTCTGCCGTCGGACCTGCCGCCGAGTGGCGAACCTTTCGCCGGCGACTACGAAATTTGCTGGAGCATCTATGTCAGATGCACCAACCTGCGGAAGCTGCGCGAAGTTCATATACCCGCTATCGAGGCGCTAATAGGTCAGCCTCACGGGGGCCAAGGTTGGCTGTACGAAAATGAAAATTACAATGAGAACCGTGATCGAAGCTTGAAGAGAATCATTGCCGTTCAGCCTGTCGAAGGTCCCTACAATGACCGGCTAATTCTGGATTTCATGAAAGCGATCTATTCGCTGTCATCCTTCTGGGCGATCCAAGCCCGTCTGGATCCCTCACATCCTCATGGCGCCTACCTCAGTGCACGATTCACGCAGGAGGCTCCCAGCTCGGAGGCGCCGGCTATTGTCGACGCGCTGGTTGAGTTCGAAGCCAATTTTACAGATTTGGGGGGCCATGAATTCGGCCGGCATTTCGGCACAACTCGGCGCATTAGCGCCACCATGCCGGATGGTTCGGAAGCTGGCCGGGCGAAACCCAGGCGCTAGGACCTCATCGTTGGCCGCACGGATGAAGCAGGATACAATCCCACTTGCTGTCCAATGGGAGCCGTTCCACGGAATTCGCCGAGAAACTTTCTGTCACAGTCACGCCAGCAATGGCCCGCCTTATCCGCCAAAAAGTCGAAGACGGCTCTTTCGGCTCGGCGAGCGAAGTCATCCGCGCGGCGCTCCGGGCCTTCCAGCGCGAGGAAGAGGAGCATGCCGAGCGCCTAGCCGCGATCCGGGCCAAGATAAAGGCTTCGATCGAAGATACGCGTCCCGCTATTCCGCTGGATCACGCCATCGCGCAAGTGAGGGAACGAATCGCGCAATTGGCGTACGACAGCGATGACGACGGACCCTCCTGACATAAGAAGTTCTACTCGGCGGGCTCGACACCCACGCTTGGCAACCCAGGCTTCCCCGCCTCAGCAGGATTTCGCCTGACATAGGCAGCCTTCAAACTCTCCGAAGTCTCGCGCGAGCCGTCATGGCTCCAGCCGGGAGGCTTGATCAGATAGTTCAGGCGATCGCTCAAGGTCAGACCGGGCGCAAAGGCATCCCTGAACATGCCGATCCATTCATGGAATGCCACTTTCAGCGGATTGAAGGTGCCGAGATTCCTGACGATGCCGTAGCGCGGCCGGTCTTCTTCCAGTTCCCCGACGAAGGTGCCGAACATGCGGTCCCAGATGATCAGCGTGCCGGCATAGTTGGCGTCGAGATAGCGCGGATTGGTGGCGTGGTGGACGCGGTGGTGTGAGGGCGTGTTGAAGACGAACTCGAACCAGCCCCACATCTTGCCGATGGTCTCGGTGTGGATCCAGAATTGCCAGACCAAATTGAAGCCGAAGGTGAAGGCAATCACCGCCGGGTGGAAGCCGAGCAGCACCAGCGGCGCCTGCAGCACGAACATGAAGGTGAACAGGCCCGTCCAGCTCTGCCGCAGCGCTGTCGACAGATTGTAGTGCTGGCTGGAATGGTGGTTGACGTGTTCGGCCCACACCCAGCGCACCCGGTGCGCGATGCGGTGATAGAAATAGTAGCGCAGATCATCGAGCAGGAAGGCCACCAGAAAGACCCAGATCGACAGGCCGAGATTGAAGACGCGGAACTGCCAGAGCCACAGCAACGCCCAGTAGGACACGACGCCAAGCAGCAGCCCGGCAACGACATTGCCGGTACCCATCATCAGGCTGGTCAATGTGTCGCGCGTTTCGAACGAACCCTTGGCACGGCCGGTGCGCACCAACCAAAGCTCGATCAGGATCGCGACAACGAAGAACGGGATGGCCAGTTGAGTGACCTGCGGAAAATTGTAGTCGTCCATCATGCCGCCTCTCCGCCGAAACTCTGCGGCTCAAGCGCCTTCAGCAAGCCTTGCGCATCCGTTGCGCTGGCAAAGCGGAAGCGGCCGCCCTTCCAGGTGAAATCGGCGAGCCGCAGCGAGACCGTATTCCCGTCTCCAGCGTCCAAAATCGTGACATCTTGAGGCGTGACGATGCGGGTCAAGAAGCAGTCGCCTACGCTGTGAACGATCCCGAAGCGCCCTCGCCCGATATCCAGGAACGCGGTCCCGGCATCTGCTGTCAGGCGGACTGCCGCCACGATCTCGTCGGGAAAATCCTCGGCGAACCGGCTCTTCGCATGATCTGCGCCACTGAGCGTCGCCGTCTTGCTGCCGCCAGTGAAATGCACCGCGGCAACCGACAGCGCGATGCCAAGGGCGACGATCGCAACCAGCAAAGGCAAGCTCATTGAATGGGTATCTCCTCCGGCCGGCCTGTCGTCTATGGCGACAGTTTTGGCGCGGAGACTTCTTAGCACGGTTGACGTTTACGTCAAAGTGCTGGCCAACCCTTGCTCGCGCGGCGCAGCAATAGCCAATGCCGGCGCAAGGCCGAGAGCCGCGCCACGCCACCGAACGGCGAGCCATTCTCCATCTTGCCGAGATAGGCGCGCGACAGGGCCAGCGGCAGGAATGCCGGGCGCAGCGAGACCGGGAGAGCCGGTGCGCCTTGCTCGAAGGCGGAAAGATGTTCCCGTGCCAGCGCCATCATCGCCGCCACCGCGCGTTTGGCGCCGGATCCGCCGTCGCCGGTGACGAATTCTTCCGGCGACGATCCCGCTGCCGCCAGAATGTCGGCCGGGACAAAACATTGTCCGCGCTGGCGGTGCAGCGGCAACAGCAGCAGCAGGCCGGTCATCGCCTGTGCGCAGCCTGCCCTGCCCGCCAGTTCGGCAAAGCGCGGCGCCTCGACGGGATCGAGCACCATCGCCGCAAGCTGGATGAGCGCTGCGGCCGTCTCGCCGCAATAGCCTTCCAGATCGGTGCGCGACGGCATCGGGTCGTCGTAGAGGTCGAAGATGCGCGCATCGAGCATGTTCTCGAAGGCCGGCTTCGGCAGGCCGAATGTCGCTATCGTAGCGTTCACGGCTTCGGCAGTGGGATGGCCGGCGCCGGCCTCGCCGCCGGCGGCAATGACATCGCGCCACCATTGCAGCCGCACCTCGCCCGGTAGCGCCTCATGGATGCGATCGCGAATACCTGATATCTCCGCGTTGAAGGCGTAGAGCGAAAACAGCGCGTCGCGCTTGCCGTCCGGCGCGTAGAGCGCGGTCAGATAGCGATCATGATCGGCGGCGCGCACCGCGTCCATGACGATTTCAGCGCTTCGAGACATGTCAATCGACGGCAATGAGCGCGGCGGCCACGGCGCGCTCTTCCGCCAGAAGGACATTGTAGGTCCGCACCGCGGCCCCCGTCGACATCGGGTCGGATGCAACGCCGGCGGCCTTCAGCGCGGCCCGCAATGCAGCGGGCAACGGCCGAAGATCCCTGCCCATGCCGACCAGCAGGATCTCGATCTTGTCGGCCTCGGACAGCAGCCTGTCAAAATCCGCCACCGTCAGCGCCAAGGGGTCCACCGGCTCCCAGCCATGGATGCCGGATGGCAGACAGAGCAGCGAACCGCGATGCGACATGTCGGCAAAGCGGAATCCGCCATTGCCGTAGGCTTCGATCGGCGCGCGGCCCGGGAAATGCGCCTCGCGGATGACGATGCCTTTGCTGGTCACCGTTAAACCTCTTCGGGGGCGCGCGTCAGGTCGCGACCGCCTTGCCGCCATTGACCGGCTTCTCCTCGTCGGCCGTAGCCTGCGGCCGCAGTTTGAACAGGATCAGCAGCGGGGCGGCGATGAAGATCGACGAATAGGTGCCGAAGATGACGCCGAACAGCATGGCCATGGTGAACGAGCGGATCACCTCGCCGCCGAAAAGCACCAGCGCCAGCAGCGCCAGGATCGTCGTCACCGAGGTCAGCGTCGTTCTCGACAGCGTCTCGTTGATGGCGTTGTTCAGGAGTTGCGGCAGCGGCATGCGCTTGTATTTTCGCAGATCCTCTCGGACACGGTCATAGACCACGATCGTATCGTTCAGCGAATAGCCGATGATCGTCAGGATCGCCGCCAGTGACGACTGGTTGAACTCCAGCCCGGAGATGACGAAGAAGCCGAGCGTCATGACCACATCGTGCACCGTCGCCACGATGGCGCCGACCGCGAACTGCCATTCGAAGCGGAACCAGACATAGATCAGGATACCGAGCAACGCGATCAGCATGGCGATCGTGCCTTGCTTGGCGAGCTCGCCGGACACGGTCGGTCCCACCACTTCGACGCGGCGGAAGTCATAATTATCCTGCAGCTCGCCGCGCACCTTGTCGATGACGGTCTGCTCGGCATTTTCGCCACCATCCTGCGTCCCGACGCGGATCAGCACGTCGTTCGGCGTACCGAACTGCTGCACCTGGACTTCACCGATGTTGAGTTCGGTCAGCCGCGCGCGGAGGTCGGCGAGATCGGCATTGCCGCTCTTGGCCTGCACTTCGATCAGCGAACCGCCCTTGAAATCGATGCCGTAGTTGATGCCGACGGTCATGAACAGCACCACCGACAGGATCGAAAGTGCGCTGGACAGCGTGAACGTCCAGCGACGGATGCCCATGAAGGGGATCTTGGTGCCGGGCGGAACGAAGGTCACCGGCGCCTTCGGCAATTCCTTCGGGCGAGCACGCCGCAGCCAGATCGAGACCAGCAGACGGGTGAAGGTGAAGGCGGTGAAGACGGTCGTCAGAATGCCGATGGCATAGGTGATGGCAAAGCCCTTCACCGGCCCGGTACCGAGATAGAACAGCACCACGGTGGCGATCAGCGAGGTGATGTTGGAATCGACGATGGTCGCCAGCGCCTTGGTGAAACCGGTATCGATCGCCTGGATGACCGAGCGGCCGGCGCGCCGCTCCTCGCGGATGCGCTCGTAGATCAGCACGTTGGAATCGACCGCCATGCCGATGGTCAGCACGATACCGGCGATACCAGGCAAGGTCAGCGTCGCGCCAAGCAGCGAGAGCACGCCGACGATCATCGCCACGTGCACCGCCAGCGCGATGTTGGCGAGGAAGCCGAGGAAGCCGTAGGCGACGAACATGAAGGCAACGACGAGGATAGAACCGATGATGCCGGCAACCTTGCCGGCATGGATCGAATCCTGGCCAAGGCCCGGACCAACGGTACGCTCCTCGATGACGGTTAGCGTCGCCGGCAGCGCGCCGGCGCGCAGCAGCACGGCGAGATCGTTGGCGCTCTGGGCGGTGAAATTGCCGGAGATCTGGCCGGTGCCGCCGAGGATCGGCTCGCGGATCTGCGGCGCCGAAATCACCTGGTTGTCGAGGATGATGGCGAACAGCTTGCCGACATTTTGCGCCGTGGCCTGGCCGAAGCGCGCCGCCCCCTTCGAATCGAAGCGGAACGACACCACCGGCTCGTTGTTCTGCGAATTGTAGGTCGCCTGCGCATCGACGAGGTTTTCGCCCGAGACGATGACGCGGTTCTCGATCAGATACGGAACCGGCGGATCGTCCTGCGAATACAGCACCGACGAGCCGGCAGGCGGACGGCCGTTGAGCGCGTCCTGCACCGGCATCGACTGGTCGACCATCTGGAAGGTCAGCTTGGCGGTCTGGCCGAGGATTTCCTTCAGCCTTTGCGGGTCCTGAAGACCCGGCACCTGGACAAGGATACGGTCGTCGCCCTGCCGCTGCACGATGGGTTCGGTCGTGCCGAGTTCGTTGACGCGGCGTTCGACCACCTCGATCGACTGCGTCAGCGCGGTCGACGTGCGGTATTTGATGCCGGCATCGGTGACGTTGAACTTGAGCAGGCCGGGCTCGGAATCGTCGAGCGTCATTTCCTGCACGGAACCGCCGGTGAACAGGCCGGCGGCGACCGGATCGGTCAGCGTCTTCAGCGCCGTCTTGGCGGCATCGATCTGGGCGGGATCGGTAATGCGAACCTGCAGGGTCCGCCCCGTGCCGGCAAGGCCGGTATAGCCAATCTTGGCGTCGCGCAGCAGCGTGCGGATTTCGTCGCGCGTCGTCTCCAGCCGGTCCTTGATCAGATCGTTCTGGTTCATTTCCAGCAAGATGTGCGAACCACCCTGCAGGTCGAGGCCGAGCGTCATCTGCCGCTTCGGCACCCAGTTGGGCAGTTGCGCCAGCGTGCTGGCGGAGAACAGGTTGGGCGCGGCGAGGATCACCGTGATGGCCACGGCCACCCAGATCAGGATCATCTTGAAGCGCGAGAAATACAACATATGGCGTCGTCCGTCAGAGCGTGTCCGCGGATCGCTCCGCCTAAAATTGGATTATTTCTTGGCGTTCTGGTTGGCCACCGGCTCGCCCTTGACGCGCACATCGGCGATCGTCGAGCGCAGCGCCGTCACCTTCAAGCCATTGCCGAGGTCGACCTCGAGCTCGTTGTCGTCGATCACCTTGGTCACCTTGCCGACGAAGCCGCCGCCGGTGACGACCGTGTCGCCGCGACGGACCGCGGCCAGCATCTCGCCACGCTTCTTCAGCTGCGTGCGCTGCGGCCGGATGATCAGAAAATACATGATCACGAAAATCAGGACAAACGGCAAAATGCTGATGAACATGTCGGGAGAAGCGCCGACGCCTTGGGCGTATGCCGGTGTCACGAACATCGAGGTACTCCTGAATTTTGAAAACAGCCGCCAATCTGGCGGCCCCTTGAAATTTGGCCGGAATATAGTCGGTAAAGTTGTCAATGCAACTGCGCGGCCGGCCAAATCGGCTGCTTTTCCGGCCTGTTGAGCCGTGTTAGAGCAGGATCGCAAAAAGCGCGAGCCGGTTTCCGCAAAAAATTATGCTCGAACAAAAGGTTGCAACCGGTTTTGTATCAGGCGAAATCGGGCAGCTTCACGCCCCAAGACATCAAAAACGCGAAAACAAAAGACAGACATGACCGACAGCAGCATTGAGGCCCTGAACCAGAAACTCGACCGGCTGATCGAAGCGGTGAGCCGCCTTGCCCCGCCGCCGGTGCCCCAAACCGACCTCCGCGAGGCTGATTGCTTCGTTTGGCAGGCCGATCCGGGCTATCTGGAACCGGTGCACAGGGTTAACCGCGTCGACATCGGACTGATCCGTGGCGTCGACCGCGTCCGCGACATCCTTGTCGACAACACCGAACGCTTCGCTGCCGGCTACCCGGCCAACAATGTGTTGTTGTGGGGCGCGCGCGGCATGGGCAAATCGTCGCTGGTCAAGGCCGTGCATGCGGAGATCAACGCCAAGGCCAGGTCCGACCTGCCGTTGAAGCTGATCGAGATCCACCGCGAGGACATCGACACGCTGCCGAAGCTGATGGGTCTGCTGAAGGCGGCGCCCTTCCGCTTCATCCTGTTTTGCGACGACCTCTCCTTCGACCATGACGACACCTCCTACAAATCGCTCAAGGCAGCGCTCGAAGGCGGCGTCGAGGGCCGTCCAGCCAATGTCATCTTCTACGCCACCTCGAACCGCCGCCATCTTTTGCCGCGCGACATGATCGACAATGAACGCTCGACCGCGATCAACCCGTCCGAAGCGGTCGAGGAAAAGGTGTCGCTGTCCGACCGCTTCGGGCTGTGGCTCGGTTTCCACAAATGTTCGCAGGACGAGTATCTCGACATGATCGACGGCTATGTCCGCCATCACGGGCTGACAATCGATCCCGACACGCTGCGCGCCGAAGCATTGGAATGGGCGACGACGCGCGGCAGCCGCTCGGGCCGCGTCGCCTGGCAGTTCACCCAGGATTTGGCTGGCCGGCTCGGCAAACCGCTGAAGGACTGATGCGTTGGATAGCGTCGCCAACGCCATCCGATGACAAGATCATTTGGGCGGCTGCGACCGCCGCAAATCACGCGGCGTTTGGCCGATCTCACGCCGCATCCAATGCGCCAGATGTGACTGGTGCGCGAAGCCCGTCAATTCCGCCACCTCGCTTGTGCTGAGATCGCCTTGCTGCAGCAGGACGCGTGCGCGTTCGACGCGACGCCGTAGCACGTAGCGGTGCAGGGTGAAGCCCGTCGCCGCCTTGAACCATGTCCGCAAGTGCGAACTGCTGGCGCCGGCAACCCGGCTCAGTCGATGGATCGATAGGGGTTCGTGCAGCGCAACCTCGATATGCTCCAGCACGCGCTTGAGCTGAGTATCCGACAGCCGGTTCGCGCGATCGATATCAGGTTCACCGAGGCCAAGCAGCCTCACAGCGAGCGCGGCGCCGATGCTGTCGGCAAACAACGACCCGCTCGGCGACTTCGCATTGAGATCGCTCTCCAGTGCTCGCGCGAGGTGTTCGATGCGCTGGTCACGAAGCAGGTGACGTGTGCCGAGCGGCAATGCGCGCGCCTTGCCAAGTTCGGCTGCCACCCTTTCCATCAAGGCCGGTTGTAACGCGATCTCGATCGTGTCGAACGGGGTCTCAGCCTCGAACCCACCCTCCTGACCGGCGGGCACCAGGTCGATATCGCCGGCGCGCCTGACGAAATATCGTCGAACCTCATGGCAGTAGGAGCGCGTCGCGGCACTTGCATGCACCATGATGCGATGGTGTGGCGCCCGGAGCAGACGATGGACCCCGGCTTCGACATGCCGGGAGGCCAATGTTACGTCGGACGGGGATCGGGCCGGGGCGACTTGCGAGAGCATGCTTTCTCGATTCATGGCAAAACCTGTTCAAGACTTGGCAATTCCCGCGCGATTTTCAATGCCGTGGCTATGTACCTACGCCTCTCCATAAAACTTGGATGAGAGGTTATGCCATGAGTTTCTATGTTGTTGTGGGAGCAGGCCCGGTTGGTCGCGAGACCGCGCGGCTTCTGGGCGAAGAAGGCCATGATGTTGTCTTGACGAGCCGGAGTGTCGGTTCGAACGCGCTGCAAAACGTCCGGACCGTGCAGTCCGACGCCACCAATGCCGCGGAACTGGCGCGTATCAGCCGAAACGCCGACGCGATCTTCATGTGCGCCATGGCCGCCTATCACCGCTGGCCGACCGACTTCTTCCCAATCATCGACGGCACCGTGCGGGCTGCCGAAGCGGTCGGCGCGAAGCTTGTGGTGCTCGGAAATCTCTATGGCTATGGCAAAGATGCCGAAAGCCCGCTTCACTCCGACCTGTCTCTGGATCCGACTTCGAAGAAAGGAACCGCCCGGACGATCATGTGGCAGCGGGCGGTCCGTGCGGACGTGCCGGCCGTCGAAGTGCGGTCCAGCGATTATCTTGGACATGGCGCGATCAGCTCTTTCTCACTGGTCGCGCTGCCCTCCATAATCGAAGGGAAACCGACGGCTTTCATCGGAAACCTCGACGCAACTCACGCCTGGTCCTTCACGAAGGACGTGGCCAGGACACTGGTCGCTGCCTCGCGCTACACGGGCGAATGGGGACGGGCGTTCCATGTTCCATCGCAACACGCCCCACCCCGGGAACTCATCCGGGCGACCGCGGCAATGCTTCACCGTGAAATTCCAGGAACACGCTCCTATTCCATCTCCGAAATGGAAGCATTGGGCATGCATGAGCTCATCGAGATGAGCTATCTCTTCGACAAACCCTTGCTGGTCGATTCCTCCGACGCGGAGACGCTTCTCGGCGTCAAGGCCAGCAGCCTTGGCGTCATGATCGCCGACACTCTGCGCGACCATCTTTGAAGCTTGAAGACTGGCGCGTCGCACCGGAACTGAAAAAGCCCGCTCCTTTCGGAACGGGCTGAGCCGGCGGGCCGGACTGGAGGTCAGACGGCCCGCAAATTGCTTTTTTTCTTCTATTCGAAACAGCCCCGACTATTCGAGATAACCGGAGGGATCGACTGGCGCCGAATTCTTGCGCACTTCGAAGTGCAGCTTCGGCGAGTCCGTCGTGCCGCTCATGCCCGACAGCGCGATCTCCTGGCCGCGCTTGACCTTCTGGCCGCGCTGCACCTCGATCGAACTGGCATGGCCGTAGACGGTGACCAGGCCGTTCTCGTGGCGCACCAGCACCGTGTTGCCGAATTCCTTGAGGCCGTCGCCGGCATAGATGACGACACCGTTCTCGGCCGCCTTGACCGGTGTGCCCGTCGGCACGGCGATATCGACGCCGTCCTTGCCCGAGCCGAAACCGGAAATCACGCGGCCGCGCACCGGCCAGCGCATCTTGCCGATGCCGGTGGCGTCTGGCGCGACGGCATCGTCGGCCTCGGCCTGCTGGATGACCTTCGAATCCTTTTTCGGCGGCGTGTAGGACGCCAGCGTTTCAGACGGCGTGGTCTTTGCCGCGGGCTGCGTGGTGGCCGTCGTCACCGGATCGACCTTGGCCGGCTTGGCAGCGGCGACGGTCGCGGTTCCGCCGGCCGGCACCTTCAGGGTCTGGCCGATCTTGAGCAGTCCGTCCTTCATCCCGTTGGCCTGCTTTAGAGCAACGACGCCGACGCCGGTCTTCCTGGCAATCGAAGACATCGTGTCGCCCGACTGGACCGTGTAGGTCCCGGCAGCGCCGGTCGTCTTGGCAACCTGCGGCTTGGGCTCCTTGGGCTGGTTTGCTGCGGCCGACGCGTCGACCTGAGCGGCGGACTTGCCTTCCTTAGGCTTCGGCTGCTGCGGCAGAACGGCGACCTTGTCCGGCGCAGTGGCCGGCAGGTTGTGCTTGCCGTCTTTCGCCGGCTTGGCATCCGCGACCTTCGCCTCGCCTTTGCTGGAATAGGCATAGGCCGGGATGACCAGCTTCTGGCCGGTCTTCAGCCCCTTGGTCGCGCTCAGCCCGTTGACCTTCATGATCACGTCGGACGGCACCTTGTAGCGCTGCGCCAGGCCGCCGATCGTTTCGCCGTCCCTGACGACGATCTCGGTTGCATGCGGAGTGCCGGAAGCAGCCACGCGGGGTTCGTCAGGTTGCGAAACCTTGAAAGGCGACGCCGCCGGAGCGACGGTGCCGGTCGTGGTCCTGTCGACATGCGGTGCCGGGGCCAATGCGGTGCGCACCGGCTTCGATGCCGGCGCCTGCTGCGCTTGGGCAACGGGCGGCGGCAGCGGCCGCGTCGAGACCGGCTCGAGGCTGGAGCGGCTGACCGATTGTGTATGGCTGCCATCGATCGGAGCGGCGGCGACATCGCCCGGATAGGGCTGCTGTACGGCATCCTGCTTGTTGATGATGGCGCGCTGATTGTTGGTCGAGGATGTAAAGACGTCGTCGACGCCATTGAACCGCGAAACCTGGGAACTGCACCCCGCAGCAGCACCCGCGACCATCAGAATGGCGCAGCCTCGCGCCAGATTGCGACCGTTTGTCTTCAAAACACTGAGTTGCATCGCACTAACCCGCACATACCCGGTACAAACTAGGCATGATTAAAGCGCGTTAATGTTACTCGACGGTTAACCTCATGGAATCCGACGCAATTTTTCTTAAAATATTAGAGAGCGAGCCGTGCGAAGATTTCGGGTCAGGTCAGCCGGGGTCGAAGACGGGCGCACGACGCGGCCGAACATCGACATCCGCGCTAGATAACAGCGGCAACACCGCGCAGGATCGGCTGCAGGCGAACGAGGCCGATGTCTTCACGCTCGAAGCGGCTGCCGACCTTGGTCAGCTTGGCCAGCACCTGTTCGCCCTCTTCGGGGCCGATCGGAGCGATGACGATACCGCCGCTCGACAACTGGTCGAGCAGGAAACGCGGCAGGCTGTCGAAGGCAGCCCAGGCGACGATGCGGTCAAATGGCCCTTCATTCGGCAGCCCGCCGGAACCATCGGCGTGGCGCACGATCACATTGCCGATGCCGAGCGCCTCGAAGCGTTGCCGCGCCTGCTCGGCGAGCGTCTTGTAGCGATCGGTGGTGATGACCCGCGCGGCCAGCCGCGACATCACCGCCGAGGTGTAGCCCGAGCCGGTGCCGATCTCGAGCACGCGGTTGCCCTGCTCGATGGTGAGTGCGGCGATCACCGCCGCCTGCATGTCGGCGCCTTCGATCGCCTCGCCGCATTCGATCGGCAGCATGCGGTCCGACCAGGCGATCTGATGGAACTGGGCCGCCAGGAAGCCGCGCCGCGGCGTCGCCTCGAAGGCCGCGATCAGCGCCTTCGGCACAGTCCCCCGGCCGCGCAGACGCAGCAGAAAGGCGGCAAAACCTTCGCGGTCGTCGATCGGGAGGCCCTGGTTCATGCGAGCGCCTTGCTCAGTTGGTCACGGATTTCATGGGCGGTAAGGTCGAGCTGCAGCGGCGTCACCGACACCAGCCGGTTGCGCAAGGCGTAGAGGTCGGTGCCTTGCTTGCCTTCGACCGGCTCGCGGCCGAAACGCAACCAGTAGTAAGGCAGGCCGCGCCCGTCACGGCGCTCGTCGACCCACAGGGAGTGCACGAGCTTGCCCTGCGAGGTGACCACCGTGCCTGCGACTTCCTCGGGCGTGCAGTTGGGAAAATTGACGTTGAGCAGCACGCCGTCCGGCAATGGCGTCGCGACAAGTTTCTTCAGCAGCGCCGGCGCCAGCGCCTCCGTCGTCTCGTAGGGCACGACGCGATCTTCGCCGACATAGCTGTACCCCTGGCTGAGCGCGATCGAGCGAATGCCGAGCAGCGCGCCCTCCATGGCGCCGGCGACGGTGCCGGAATAGGTGACATCGTCGGCGATGTTGGCGCCCGAATTGATGCCGGACAGGATCAGGTCGGGTGCGCCAGGCAGGATCTTCTTGACGCCCATGATGACGCAATCGGTCGGCGTGCCGCGCACGGCAAAATGCTTCTCGCCAATCTTGCGCAGCCGCAGCGGCTCCGAGATCGACAGCGAATGCGCATAGCCGGACTGGTCCTGCTCGGGCGCCACCACCCAGACATCGTCGGACAGCGTACGTGCGACGCGTTCGAGCGACGCCAGGCCCTCGGCATGAATGCCGTCGTCATTGGTCAGGAGGATACGCATTATTTCGCTTCGATCTTTTCCAGACCGCCCATGTAAGGCCGCAGCACTTCAGGAATGGTTACGCTGCCATCCTCGTTCTGGTAGTTTTCGATGACGGCGATGAGCGCGCGACCAACGGCTGTGCCCGAGCCGTTGAGCGTGTGGACGAAGCGGTTGCCCTTGCCGTCCCTGTCCTTGTAGCGGGCGTCCATGCGGCGTGCCTGGAAATCGCCGCACACCGAGCAGGACGAGATCTCGCGATAGGCGTTCTGGCCGGGCAGCCAGACCTCGATGTCATAGGTCTTGCGTGCGCCAAAACCCATGTCGCCGGTGCACAGCGTCATGGTGCGGAACGGCAGGCCGAGCCGCTTCAGCACTTCCTCGGCGCATTGCGTCATCCGCTCATGCTCGGCAAGTGACGATTCCTGATCGGTGATCGACACCAGCTCGACCTTGTAGAACTGATGCTGGCGCAGCATGCCGCGCGTGTCGCGCCCGGCCGAGCCCGCTTCCGAACGGAAGCACGGTGTCAGCGCGGTGTAGCGCAGCGGCAGTTTTTCATGCGCGGTGATTTCCTCACGCACAAGGTTGGTGAGTGGGACCTCGGCGGTGGGAATCAGGCCAAGCCTGCCCTCCCCGTGCGGCGTAAAGAACAGATCTTCCTCGAACTTCGGCAATTGGTTGGTGCCGAACAAAACATCGTCCTTGACCATCAGCGGCGGAATGACTTCCTCGTAGCCATGCTCGGTCGTGTGCAAATCGAGCATGAACTGGCCGAGCGCGCGTTCCATCCGCGCCAGCCCGCTTTTCAGCACGGTGAAGCGCGAGCCTGACAGCTTTGCCGCGCGCTCGAAATCCATCATGCCGAGCGCTTCGCCGATCTCGAAATGCTCCTTCACCCAGTTCGGCCGCGTCGGCACCTTGCCGACGATGTGCTTGACGACATTGTCGTGCTCGTCCTTGCCGACAGGCACGTCGTCGAACGGCACGTTGGGCAGCACCGCCAACGCATCGTTCAGCGCCTTGTCCAGCTCGCGTTCGCGCGCCTCGCCGTTCTGGATGAAGACCTTGATCTCGCCGACTTCGGCTTTCAGCGTCTCGGCCAGGGCAGCATCGCCCGAACGCATGGCGTTGCCGATCTCTTTCGACGCGGCATTGCGGCGCTCCTGCTTGGTCTGTAGC
This sequence comes from Mesorhizobium sp. Primo-A, assembly GCF_003997175.1. Taxonomy (NCBI): domain Bacteria; kingdom Pseudomonadati; phylum Pseudomonadota; class Alphaproteobacteria; order Hyphomicrobiales; family Phyllobacteriaceae; genus Mesorhizobium; species Mesorhizobium sp. Primo-A. The sequence continues at coordinate 230,874 of NZ_RZTG01000013.1, read as the reverse complement.
TCGGTAACGTGTTCGCGCCGCGCCTCGTCCGAGGCGATCAGCCCGCCGACCGTGGACTGCGCCTCGTCAGCCGACCACGAGCGCTTCACCAGCGCCTCGACAAGGGCCTTCGGGTTGTCGCGAATCCATTTGATGTCAAGCATGGTTTGAACGCTCCGGGGTAGCATGTCGCCCAAAGTGCGCAGCGGTTTGGGACAACGACATGCTTCAAACAAAACTGAAACGCATCGCTTTCAGTGCGATGCGTTTCAGCCAGAGGGCGTAAACCGCATCCTCGATCGATGCAAGATGGGGCATGGGGAACGCAAGCATGCGATCACGCTTTGACGCGCTTTCGGCTGAAGGCGGGGGAGAGCCTGAAATGAAAAACCCGCCTCTACGGCGGGTCGCTGGCGCAAGTCAGCACCATACCGAGAATCATAGCATAGCTGCCCTCACCAGGTCAAGAAAAAATTCCTATCGAGACTGGCCAGACGCGGCGGCGCCGTTCAGGTGGAGGACGCGTCCGCCGGCTTCTTCTCGGCGACCTCTTCCGCCGCGTCCTGCTTCTCGCGTGCCACGCGCTGCTTTTCCTGATCGCGCTCGATCAGCCGGGCAGCCCAGATGGAGACCTCGTAGAGAAGGATGGTCGGAATGGCGAGGCCGATCTGGCTCATCGGATCGGGCGGCGTCAGCACCGCCGCGACGACGAAGGCGATGACGATCGCCCATTTGCGCTTCTCGGCCAGCCCCTTGGACGACAGCATGCCGACGCGTGTCATCAGGCTGGTCACCACCGGCAGTTGGAACACCAGGCCGAAGGAGAAGATCAGCGTCATGATCAGGCTGAGATATTCCGACACCTTTGGCAGCAGTGAAATCTGCACCTGATCGTCGGTGCCGGCCTGCTGCATGGCGAGGAAGAACCACATCACCATCGGCGTGAAGAAGAAATAGACCAGCGACGCACCCATCAGGAACAGGATTGGCGACGCGATCAGGAACGGCAGGAAGGCGTTGCGCTCGTTCTTGTAGAGGCCGGGCGCGATGAATTTGTAGATCTGCGTGGCGATCAGCGGAAAGGCGATCACCATGCCGCCGAACATGGCGAGCTTGACCTGCGTGAAGAAGAATTCCTGCGGCGCCGTGTAGATCAGCTCGACCTTGTGCGGATCGAGGCCTGCCCACTGCGTCGCCCATTTGAACGGGACGACCAGAAGGTTGAACAGCTTCTTGGCGAAGAAGAAACAGACCAGGAAGGCAACGAAGAAACCGCCCAGCGACCAGATCAGCCGCCGGCGCAGCTCGATCAGATGCTCCATCAGCGGCGCCGACGATTTCTCGATCTCGTCCTTTTCGGTGTCCGAAACGCTCACTTGGCGGCTCCAGCCGTCTTCTTGGCCGCCGGCTTCTTGGCCGCAGCAGGTTTCGGTTCGATTTTCGCCCCCGTCTTGGTCGCTACGGTCTTGGACGCGATCACCTTGGCCGCAGCGGGCGTCTTGGCCCTGGGCGTTTCAGGCATTGCCGCCGTCACCGGCTTCGCTGGCACCTTGGGCGCAGGCGTGGCCTTAGCGGTGACCGTTTTTGCAGGAGCTTTAGCGCCATTTGCCGAAGCCTTTATAGCCGGCGTCGCCCTTGACGGTGCAGGCTTGGCTGCCTTCTTCGCCGTGGACGCCTTCGGCGCCACGACGGGTGTCGTCGGCACTGATGACGTCACCACCGATTCGTCGGTCATCGCCGGGAAAATCGGCGCTGCCGGCGCTGCTTCCGGTCCGTTGACGCCGGGCATGGTCGTTGCACCGTTCTTCAGCGGCTCGGCCGCCTGCGGGGTCGAAGCGGCTGGCGTTGCCGGATCGGCTGCCGGCTTCGGCTTCATCGCCGCGTCGACGCCGGAGCGAACGTCGGCCGCGGCCTGTTCGAACGGATTGAGCTGCTTCCTGATCTCGGCCATCGGGCTCATGCCCCTGAGCTCGTCGACGGACTTCTTGACGTCGTCGAGCTCGGCTTCCTTCAGCGCCTCGTTGAACTGTTTCTGGAAATCGGATGCCATGGCGCGCAGCTTCGCCGTCGTGCGGCCGAAGGTGCGCAGCATATTGGGCAAATCCTTGGGCCCGACGACCACGATCATGACGATCGCGATGACCAGCATTTCGGTCCAGCCGACTTCAAACATGACACTCTGTTCCGACTAGAACCTTTGGGCTCAGCTCTTGCTGGCCTTTTCCTTCGCGGCCGCAACGGTCTCGTCGGCACGATGTTCGACGGTGCGCTTGTCTTCGGCAACGTCGTCGTCGGCCATGCCCTTCTTGAAGCTCTTGATGCCCTTGGCCATGTCGCCCATCAGCTCGGGAATCTTGCCGCGGCCGAACACCAAAAGCACGATCACCAGCACGATCATCCAGTGCCAAATCGAAAATGAACCCATAGCAAATCTCTCTCGAATGTTTTCCCTGGCGATGATCTATGCGTTTTCGCGTTGGGATTCAAACACAACTGCGACAGAGTTTATGAAAGGGTGGCGGATGTCACGCATTTTCGACGCGGCGGCCCCGCTACGAATCCGCGCATCCTCGACAGATCGGCCGCCAATGCCAGTCAATCTTCCGTGACGCGCGGCGTCAGCAGGCCGAGTTCCTCGAGATCGATATCGGTGAGCGCATCCTCGTCGTCGGTCAATGCATCGGGATCGGCCGGCGGCTGCGGAATGGAGAAATTCGACGGCATGCGGCCCGAAAGCAGGCCGGCCCCCTTCAGTTCCTCCATGCCGGGCAGATCGCGGATCTCTTCCAGCGCGAAATGATCGAGGAAGGTCTCCGTCGTGCCGTAGGTGACCGGGCGTCCGGGTGTCTTTCGCCGGCCGCGCATGCGCACCCATTCCGTTTCCAGCAGCGTGTCGAGCGTGCCTTTCGAGGTTTCGACACCGCGGATGTCCTCGATCTCGGCACGCGTCACCGGCTGGTGATAGGCAATGATCGCCAGCACTTCGAGAGCCGCGCGGGAGAGCTTCCTTTGCTGGACGGTATCCCTGCTCATCAGGAAAGCCAGGTCGCCGGCGGTGCGGAACGCCCAGGCATCGCCGACACGCACCAGATTGACGCCGCGCCGCGCATAGATCTGCTGCAGCTCGGCCATGGCCAGGGCGATGTTGATGCCGTCCGGCAGGCGTGCCGCAAGCTGCTTTTCGCTGACGGGTTCGGCGCTGGCGAACACGATCGCCTCGGCCATGCGCACAGCCTCGGCCAGATGCAGTCGCTCGGCCGGGTTTTGTAGCTGCTGCTCGGCCGGATCCTGGGAAAGCGGGCCCTCGTCGGGTTCATCGCCGATCTTGAACGGGACAACCGAAGCGTTGGCGCGTTCGCTCATGATGCCACCTCGACTGCCTTGATTGTCTGCGTTCGGCCGCGCAGGTAGATCGGCGCGAACGTCTGATCCTGCCGCACATCCATCTTGCCTTCGCGCACCAGTTCCAGCGTGGCAGCGAACGAGCTCGCGATCGCCGTGCGCCGCTCCTCGGGACTGGTCATGTACGCGATCAGAAAACTTTCCATCGTCGTCCAGTCGCTCACGGCTCCCACAAGGCGGGTCAGGATGTCGCGCGCGTCCTTGAGCGACCAGACACCGCGCCTGGCGATGGTCACATTGTTGATCGCCTGCTTCTGGCGCTGCTGGGCATAGGCGGTCAAGAGATCGTAGAGCGAGGCAGAATAGGCGTTGCGCTTTTCGATGATGACCATTTCCGGCATGCCGCGCGCGAACACGTCGCGGCCGAGCCGGTTGCGGTTGACCAGACGCGCCGAGGCGTCGCGCATGGCTTCCAGCCGCTTCAGTCGGAACTGCAGCACCGCCGCCAGTTCCTCGCCGCTTTCGCCCTCGTCGCCTGGCTGCTTGGGGATCAGGAGCTTGGACTTGAGGAAGGCCAGCCATGCCGCCATCACCAGATAGTCGGCGGCAAGCTCCAGCCTGAGCGCCCTCGCCGTCTCGACAAAGGTCAGATATTGCTCGACCAGCGCCAGGATCGAAATGCGCGCCAGATCGACTTTCTGGGTGCGGGCAAGATGCAGCAGAAGATCGAGCGGACCTTCGAAGCCGGCCACGTCGACGACCAGCGACGGGTCGCCGGTGACGCGTGAATCGTCATTTTCGGCCCACAGACGGTCCATCGGTGCGGCCTTCGCGGCCTTGCTTTCCAATGTCTCCGCCACTGCCTGTCACTTTCCCTTGCTATGCCACCGCATCGAAGTAGGTGGCGAATTCGGCGCGTATTTCGGTTTCTTCGACCGTGTCACGGTCCTTTATATAGGTCAGCGCCCGCTTGGCGCGCTCCAGCGACGTGCCCTCAAGCCCCGTGGTGCGCGATGCGATGCCGGCCATCTCCTCGAAAACGCCGTTGCAGTGAAGGACCAGATCGCAGCCCGCCGCAAGGATCGAGGCCGCCTTTGTCGGGAAATCCCCAGAAAGTGCCTTCATCGATGTGTCGTCGCTCATCAGCAGTCCGTCGAAGCCGATTTCGCGCCGGATGATCTCGTCGATGACCTTGCCGGAGGTGGTCGCCGGATTGTTCGGGTCGATCGCGCTGTAGACGACATGCGCAGTCATCGCCATCGGCAGATGGCTAAGCTCCTTGAACGGGGCGAAATCATGCCGCTGCAGATCACTGAGCGAGGCATTGACCACTGGCAGTTCAAAATGCGTGTCGGCAAAGGCACGTCCATGGCCCGGAATATGCTTCATGACCGGCAGCACGCCGCCCGATATCAGCCCTTCCGCGGCTGCGCGGCCGAGCTCGATCACGGGTCGCGGGTCCTTGCCGTAGGCACGCGCGCCGATGACATCGCTGGCGCCTTCGATCGGCACGTCGAGCACCGGCAGGCAATCGGCTGTGATGCCGTAGCGTAACAGGTCGAAAGCATGCAGCCGCGCCATCAGCCAGGCCGCGCGGGCGCCGGCATCATGATCGTCGCGCCACAGCGCGCCCAGCGCGCCGCCGGCGGGATAATTCGGCGCCAGCGGCGGCCGCAAGCGCTGCACACGGCCGCCTTCCTGATCGATGAACACCAGCGCGTCCGGACGCCCTATGCAGTCTCGCATCTCGGCGACCAGATCGCGGATCTGTTCGGTCTCGCCGATGTTGCGCGCAAACAGGATGAAGGCCCACGGGCATTCATTGCGATAGAAATTGATTTCTTCGCGGGTGAGCGATTTCCCGGCGCAGCCGAGGATCATGGATTTTGATTCGGTCATGTCGGCAGTTTAGGGCTTTGTGCGATCAAAGGGAATCGCCAGGGATTCATCCACGGCAACGCCGGATCTGCTTTCCCCATGAAAAAAGCCGGCGCGGTGACCGCGCCGGCTTTCAATCGGTTGGCTCCGGCTTTAGCGCGAGACGAAGCAGTTGCCGCCGGCGGCCTTGTAGCTGGTGCACAAATTGATCGCGTCATTGCGTGACTGGGCCGGAACGCGCACGCGGTAGAACGTGCCTTTGCCGGCGATCTCGGCCTTGACGATGTTGGCGGTACGCCCGGCAAGCACGCTGCCATAGCGGCGCTGCAGATCCTGATAACTGGACTGGGCGCTTTCGACGGTCGGCTGCGAGGCGATCTGCATCGACCACGAGCCACCGCCTGCCGCGGTCGATGCCGGATCGATGGACGCAACCTGATCGGGCTTGACCTCGCCGACGACATCGACCGGCTGGTCGGACGGACGCTGCGGCGCTAGCGGAACCTTTGCCGGCGTGTTGGCCGATTGGGCCTTGGCCTCGGCCTTTGGCTTGGCCACCGGCTTGAGGGCCGGCTCGTCGTCCGCCTGGGCGGCGGCAGGCGCCACGGTACCGGTCTGGTCGGCATCGGCTTGCGCCGCCGGGGCGACATGCTGCGGCGCCGGATCGACCGGCTCGGTAGCGGCCACTTGCGGAGCGGCGGGTGCCGCCGGATCTTCACGCGGCACCAGCGAACCGTCCGACTTGACCACCATGGTCCTCACCTTGCGCGGTGCAATGGCGACGACATCGGCATTTGTGCCCTTGTCTGCATCCTGCAGCACCTGCGCGATGCGGTCCTCGGACTTGGGAGCTGGCGCCGTATTGTCGGCCAAAGCAGCGCCGGCCATCGGCGCGGCGTTGCCGACATCGGTTCCAGCGCCGGCTGCATTCTGGTCCGGCGAAAGATCGATGGCGCGGGCCGGGTCCTTCGCCTGCACGTCCACCGGCTCTTCGGTGTTGGTGACCAGCTTTTCCTGGACCGGCTCGGCGGGCTTGGCGCCCCTGACCGCGTCGTAGACCTTGTTGTCCTGGTTCGGCACCACGGCACCGCCCGGATTCTCCGGCTTGACCTTGATCGGCGCGTTGTCGGCCTTGACGATGACGGGCGCTTCGCTGCCGCCCTTGCCGCCAAAGGACAGCGCAAAGGCACCGAGACCGCCCGCGACCGCGACCGCGCCGACAATCGCGGCGATGAACAGGCCGCGTCCGCGCGACGGCCTTGCGGCCTCACGCTCGCCGAGACCCGGAACAGCCATCTCCTCGTCGAGTTCGGGATCGTAGTCGAGTTCATCGACGGTGAAATCATCGGCTTGGGAAGCCGGCTGGCTCCCCGGCAGGTTGTCGAGGTCGTAGCCCGAGGCGTCGGCATAACCCGTGGGCGGCGCCGCGCGGGCAGACATTTCCATCGGCCGCGCCGCATAGGTTCGCGCTTCCGGCTCATAGCCCGGCTTGACCCCGTCATAGCCCGGCTTGAGGCTGTCATAGCCCGGCTTGAAGCCCGCGGCATAGGAGCCATCATCGTAAGACGCGCCGGCCGCGTTGCTTGCTGGGGCGGCAGTCACCTCCACCGCGTTCATCTCGGAGAGAAGGCTGGAGAACTCGGCATCGAGATCGTCATAGCCAGGCGACGCCGGCTGGTCTTCCTCGAAGTGCAGTTCGGGGATATCGAGATCGTCCGCCAGCGCCACGACACGCTCGGGCACATCGACCGTCTCGACATCGGGCATGTCTTCGTAACGCGCCGGCTGGCGCGATTGCGGCGCCGATACTGGGGCAGCGGGAGCCAAGGTTTCGACCGGCTCGGACGAACCATAGGACGTCATGGCGGCGACTGCCGGCGCTGCGGCCATGGATGATGCCACCGAAGCGGCCGGCTGAGCGCTAAACGTAGGCTGCGTGCTGAATGACGGCTGCTGCGGAACCGGCGTCACGCGGCTCCACGAACGCGTCGGCTCTGTCGGTTGGGAACGCTCCGCAAGCCAATCGAAAGAATCCGCCGAATTGTCCCGGGGAGCGGCTTCATCACGCGGATCAAGGCCCTGGGCCAAAGCCGCGTCCAACGCATCATCGTCGAAATCGACATCGCCAATGGTGTCCGAGTCCGGATCCTGGAGTTCATCAAGCATAAGATCGTCAATATCCGCGTCGGCCGCTTGGGCCGTGCCAACATGTCGATTCTGCTCAGGCGTGGTTTCGTCAAGATCCCAGTCGAGGTCGCCGACAAGGTCGGCCGGTTCCTCGGCAGGCTGGGCAACAGGCGGCGGGGCAGCGACAGCCGGCTGAGCCGTGACAGGCTCGCTGGCCACCGGCGCCGTGCGGGAAGTCATGGCGCCCAGCAGCGCATTCAACTCGTCTTCCAGGCTCCGTTCGTCCGCAATCGGGGCGTGCACCGCCGGCGCGACATTGGCTTCTGGCGCCGCCGGCTGGATCGTAGCGGCAGCAACTTCGGCGACCGGCTCTTCGACCGTTTCGGCGAACGAATCTTCAAAGTTCAGGTCGAAGGCATCGTCCGACAGGCCTTCAGGGTTGGAAATCTCGCTTGTTGAGTCCGCAGCATCGGCAAGCACTTCATGCGCTTCCGGCTCGTCGAAGGCGATCGGCTCATCCGCGCGAACGTCGAAATCCATGTCGACATCGGCCATGGCATCGTCGAGGCCAGCAAAGCTCTCGTCGGAGATTGCCTGGCCGTCAAGCGCCGCCGCCTGCTCCGGCATGGCATGCTCGACGGGATCGGCGGCCATGAATGACTGTTCCGCCGCCGAATGGTCGTCGAGCATCAGCTCGTCTTCAAGCGACATTGCCACCGCATCGTCGAATTCGTCATCGGAGGCAACCGGCTCGACAGAAGCGGGCGTATCGGCAACGCTGTACAGGGCCTCTTCGGCTTCCTCATCGATCCGAAGGTCCTGGTCGAGCGAGGCGGCAAGCTCGTCCGCCATCGACTGATCGTCCTCGAAGGGGGACACGTCCTCGAGCGAACCGGCGACGGCATCGCCAATGTCGGACGCGAAAGCGGGCTCGACGGACGGCACGGCTTCAGCGGCGACCGCATGGCTGGCGCCGGCGACGTGGTCGTCGATCTCAGCCATGTCCAGTTCGAAATCGTCGTCGAGCGACACCGAAAGCTCGTCGTCCATCGCGCTGGCGTCAGCCGCTTCGAATGCCGGCTCATGCACGAAAGTCGGCTCATGAGCCTGAACAACCGGAGCGGCGTCGCTGTCGTCAGCGCCGAACTCGCCCATCATTTCTTTCTCGAGATCGATATCGAAATCGCCCTCTTCGAGCCCGTGATCGGCGGCTGGGGCCTGCGGCTGGGCGGGCGATTGCGGCCTGACCGGCTGGCGCGGGTCGAATCCCATGATCCTGGTCAGTTCCGCGAACGGATCATCCTCAGCGATGTCGTTGTTGTCGGCTACTCTCAGCTGGGTTCTGTCTGCCATTATTGTTCCCGAACTCGCACTCATTCGGACGCCATGGACGTCGCGTAGGGTTGGCCCTTACCAGCGCAATGTGGGCAAAAGGTGACAGGTTATTTAGTCAAACCTAACGCATTTCAGTGGGCGCGGCGGCCCCGATCAACGTCAGGCCGGACGTCAAAACGTCCGAAACAGCCTGCACCAGCCCTAGTCTGGCATGCGTCAATTGTCGGTCGTTAACCTTAACAAAACGTAAGTCCGGATTATCCGTGCCACGGTTCCAGTGCCCGTGGAAGCTGGAAGCCAGATCATAGAGGTAAAATGCCAGCCGATGCGGCTCGAGCGCAAGGGCGGCGGACTCGATCAGCCGCGGGTATTCGGCAAGCTTGCGGATCAGGCCGATCTCGCCCTCGTCGGTCAGCAATGCCGCGGCGGACGCCAGGCTGTTGCGGTCGAAATTGGCTTCGCCCAGTTGCTCGCTCGCCTGCCGGAACACCGAATGACAGCGCGCCGAGGCGTACTGGACATAGAACACCGGATTGTCCTTGGACTGCTCGGTCACCTTGGCGAAATCGAAATCCAGCGGCGCATCGTTCTTGCGATAGAGCATCATGAAGCGGATCGCGTCGCGGCCCACCTCCTCCACCACTTCGCGCAGCGTCACGAAATCGCCCGACCGCTTCGACATACGCACCGGTTCGCCCTCGCGAAACAGCTTGACCAGATTGCAAAGCAGCACGGTGAGCTTGACCTCTTCGCCGGCAATCGCCCGCGCCAGGGCTTCCAGCCGCTTGACGTAGCCGCCATGGTCGGCGCCGAGCACATAGATCAGGTCGACGAAGCCGCGATCGACCTTGTCCTTGAGATAGGCAACGTCGGCGGCGAAATAGGTGAATGAGCCGTCCGACTTGACCAGCGCCCGGTCCATGTCGTCGCCGACCGCGGTCGAGCGGAACAGCGTCTGCTCGCGGTCCTCCCAATCGTCGGGTTTCTCGCCCTTGGGCGGCGGCAGCTTGCCCTTGTAGATATGGCCCTTCAGCGTCAGATCGTTGATCGCGGATCGGATCTTCCTGGCATTGTCGGCGTGCAGCGTGCGCTCGGAGAAGAACACGTCGTGATGCACGTTGAGCATCGCCAGGTCCTCGCGGATCATCGCCATCATCGCATCGATGGTGCGATCCTTGACGATGGCGAGCGCCTCGTCATCGGGCATCTGCAGCAGCGAGCGGCCGAATTCCGCGACCAGCGCCTGACCAACTGGCACCAGGTAATCACCCGGATAAAGCCCGCTCGGAATCTCGCCGATGTCGTCACCCAGCGCTTCGCGGTAACGCAGGAATGCGGAACGGCCGAGCACGTCGATCTGCGAGCCGGCGTCGTTGATGACGTATTCTTTGGTCACGTCGTAACCGGCGAAGGCCATCAGATTGGCAAGTGCATCGCCGACGACAGCACCCCGGCAATGGCCGACATGCATCGGTCCGGTCGGATTGGCCGAGACATATTCGACATTGGTCTTCCTGCCGCCGCCAACCATCGAGCGGCCATAGTTGCGGCCCTCGCCGAGCAGTGCGGTCAGATGTGTCTGCCAGAAGCCGTCCTTCAGCCTGAGATTGACGAAACCGGGGCCGGCCACCTCTGTTGCCGCGACATCCTTGTCGTCGCGCAGCGCCTGCGCCAGTCTTTCGGCCAGCGCGCGCGGGTTCTGGCCGGTCGGCTTGGCCAGCACCATTGCCGCATTGGTCGCCAGGTCGCCATGGCTGGCGTCGCGCGGCGGCTCAACGGCAATGCGCGACAGGTCAGGCGAAATGCCGTCTTTGTCTTTCAGATCAAGCGCTTCGACGGCTTTTATGATTCGCGCGGTGAAATCGGCGAAGATGTTCATTTGTGTGACTCTGGGGTCTGGCTCTGGCGGCTTTGCAGCGAATCCGGCTCGTTGGCCGGCAAAATCGAGCCCGCCCTAGCCCAATTCAGGCGTATGGTCAAACAAACGCCGGTGTTCCTTGAGCGCGTAGGTGTCGGTCATACCCGCCAGGAAGTCGGCGACGCTGCGCGCCTTGATGCGATCATCGGCCCGATCCAGCCCCTCGCGCCAGCCATCCGGCATGGCGCGCGGATCGGCGAAATAGGCGTCGAACAGATCCTTGACGATCTGCTCGGCATCCGCGCGCACCCTCATAACCTCGGCGTGCCGGTAGAGGTGCTTGTACAGAAAGGCCTTCAGTTCCTTCTCCAGGGCAGCCATTTCGGCCGAGAAAACCACCATCGTCTCGCCAGCTGCCCTCACTGCATCGGCGCTCGGCGGCCTGATGCGATCGAGATTGGCGGTCGTCGACCTGATCACGTCCTCGACCATGGCCGTTATCTGCCGCCGCATCAGTTCGTGGCCGGTGCGCACGGCATCGAGGGAAGGATAGCGTTCGCGCACGCCTTTCAGGATCGTTCCCGGCAGCGAAACCGTCTCCAGCATGTCCAGCGTCAAGAGCCCTGCCCTCAACCCGTCGTCGATGTCATGCGTGTTGTAGGCGATATCGTCGGCGATCGCCGCGCATTGCGCCTCGATGCCGGCGAACCGGTCGAGTTCGAGATCGTGCAGTTGCGAATAATCACGGATCGCCTGTGGCACCGGCCCTTTCAGACCCTTGCCGTTGGCATCCGTCAGCGGCCCATTGTGCTTGACCAGGCCTTCCAGCGTTTCCCAGGTCAGGTTGAGCCCGTCGAACTCGGCGTAGCGCGCCTCCAGCCTTGTCACGATGCGCAGCGATTGTGCGTTGTGGTCGAAGCCGCCCCAGACGGCCATCTTCTCGTTGAGCGCGTCCTCGCCGGTGTGGCCGAAGGGCGTGTGGCCGAAATCATGCACCAGCGCCACCGCCTCGGCCAGATCCTCGTCGCCGCGCAGCGCCCGTGCCAGGGCGCGCGCTATCTGCGCCACTTCGATCGAATGGGTCAGCCGGGTGCGATAGTGGTCGCCTTCATGGGCGATGAAGACCTGCGTCTTGTGCTTCAGCCGCCGGAAGGCCGTCGAATGGATGATGCGGTCACGGTCCCGCTGGAATGGCGTGCGGGTCGGGCTCTCCACCTCGTCGAACAGCCGCCCGCGCGAGTTTGCCGGATCGCAGGCATAGGCGGCGCGTGGCCGATAGCCGAATCCGATGTCGCCCAACTCACTGGTCATGGCTGATGCTGCCGCGTTTGACTTAGCCAGGTTGACTTGGCCCCTCGCGCTTCATACCTATCATGTGAAACCGAAAGCAAGGTGACGCCCATGGGCGCTGATGCCAAGACTGCCATGAAAGTCGATATGACCGAGGCCGCCGCCAAGCGGATCGCCAGGATTGTCTCGAACGAAGCCGGCAAGACGGCGCTGCGCGTTTCGGTCGAAGGCGGCGGCTGCTCGGGCTTTTCCTACAAGTTCGATCTGGTCGATACGCGCAACGACGACGACGTAGCCATCGAGAAGGACGGAGCCACGGTGCTGATCGACGATTTGTCGCTGGTCTATATGGGCGGATCTGTGATCGATTTCGTCGACGATCTGATGGGCCAGTCGTTCCAGATCCGCAATCCGAACGCCGTCGCCTCCTGCGGCTGCGGCACGAGTTTCTCCATATAGAATGCCTGCCATCGGTGCGGTCCGTCAGATCGCGCTGTCGGCTGGCCGTGACCTCGACGTGACGCTGGCTTTCTGGCGCGACGTGCTGGGCATGGCTGTCCATGCACGCTTCGATCCGCCGGGCATCGCCTTCATCATGGCCGGAGAAATCAGGCTGCTGTTCACCGACGGCGTACCGGCCGGAACCGTCTATCTCGACATATCGGGCCTTGATCAGTTCCATGCCTCGGCTGCTGCCGCCGGCGTGCCTTTCACCGCGCCGCCAACGCTTGTCCATCGCGACACGGACGGCCAGTTCGGTCCAGCGGGGGAAAGCGAATGGATGGCCTTCCTAAAGGACCCGGCTGGCAATACGATCGGCCTCGTCGAACGCCATCCGCCGCAAGAGCCCAACTGAACAGCACGAGACCGCCATGAAAATCGTCACCTGGAACATCAACGGTGTCCGCGCCCGCATCGGCAACCTCACCCATTGGCTGACCGAGAGCGCACCCGACATCGTCTGCCTGCAGGAGATCAAGACGGTCGACGAGCAGTTCCCGCGCGCCGAGATCGAGGCGCTTGGCTACAATGTCGAAACCCATGGCCAAAAGGGTTTCAACGGCGTCGCGCTGTTGTCGAAGCTGCGCTTCGACGAGGTGATCAGGGGCCTGCCCGGCGACGATGCCGATGAACAGGCGCGTTTCATCGAAGGCGTTTTCTCAACCGACAAGGGCGCCTTGCGTGTCGCCTCGCTCTATCTGCCGAACGGCAATCCGATCGATGACGAGAAGAAGTTTCCTTACAAGCTGTCCTGGATGGCGCGGCTTGAGCGCTGGGCCGAAGAACGGCTGAGACTTGAGGAGGCTCTGGTGCTCGCCGGCGACTACAACGTCATTCCCGAGCCGATCGACGCGCGGTTTCCGGAGAATTGGCTGGGCGACGCCCTGTTCCAGCCGCAGACGCGACAGGCCTTCCGTCGGCTGCTCAATCTTGGTTTCACCGAGGCGGTGCGCGCGGTCACCGACGCGCGCGACACCTATACGTTCTGGGACTATCAGGCCGGCGCCTGGCAGAAGAACAACGGCATCCGTATCGACCACCTGCTTTTGTCGCCGGAAGCCGCCAACCGATTCTCATCGGCCTCTATCGAAAAGCATGTGCGCGCTTGGGAAAAACCATCCGACCATGTCCCGGTGGCGATCGATCTCGCGCTTCAGCCGGCTTGAGAGAACCCTCGCCGGGCCCGTCTGCGCTGAACCCTCATATCGCCACATTTCGCGCCGTTCATTGCAGACCAGCATGGCGGCTGGGGTTCCATGAGCGCACGATTTCATCTTTGTCCCATTGGCCTGGCATTTGCCATGGCCGTTCCTGGTACGGCATTTGCCGACCAGGAATGCCTGGCCAATGGAAAATCCTACCAGATCGGTCAGGTCGCCTGCCTGACGGTGGCCGAGCAGAGCCATCTGGCCCGCTGCGATATGGTGCTCAACAACACCTCGTGGACGAAGATCGGGGATAGCTGCCCGGAAAACACGCTGGCGCCACACCCCCATGTCACGCCGATCTCGACGCCGGCGCCCAGCATGGTGCCGACGGAGCCGATCGCGAACTGAGCCAATCTCCCGCTTCGTGGGGGAGATCGGCAGTTCAGCCGCCAGCAAAACTACTGGTCCGCGTTGTTGCCCTTGGTGAGGATATCATCGGCCAGCGAGATCGCGGTGCGGCGGTCGGCCTCGCCGGCGGTGGCAAATGCCTCTTCCTGCATGCCGCGGATCCAGGGCTGGTCAGCGGGCGAAGCGCGTTCGAGCGCTGCCGTCATCATCGCCAGGCCGCGAACGATCTTGCCGCTCTGGAACAACAGATGGCCCAGCGTCGCCTGGGCGCCGGCATGGCCTTTCTCGGCGGCGAGTTGGAACCAGCGCCCGGCCTGCTTGACGCTGGCCTTCACCCCGCCCTCGCCCTTCAGGAACATCTGCCCCATCTCGAACTGTGCGTTCGGGTTGCGGTAGTTGGCAGCCGCGCGCATGTAGTATTCCTGGGCCGCCACCTCGTTCTCGGTGACCGGGCTGCCGGGAATGCCCGTGCGCAAATAGTCGCCAAGCGCCACCAGCGCATCGGAGACATAGCTTTCCTCGGGCGAGCCGGGCTCGACATCCTGGTCGACGATCTCGGAGAAGAACTTGAACGCCTCATAGTCGTCGCGCGCCACGCCGTCGCCCTCGGCATACATGCGGGCAAGCTTCCAGGTGGCGCCGATCTGGCCGTTTTCGGCGGCGTATTTGTAGGCCTCGGCAGCCTGCTCCTTGTGGCCGTTCTTGTAGGCGGAGAAGCCGAACTGGAAGACCGCCCAGGGGCTCGATTGCGGCTTCACCCCGGTCTTGTCGTCGAACACCTTGTCGTCGAAGGCCATGGCCTGGCCGACGGCGCCAAAGGTCGCGCCAAACGTGGCGGCCACGACCAGTGCCGAAAAGACAGATGACCTCAACAACTCAGATGTCCGCATAACAGTGTGTTTCTTTCGCACCGCCCGGATGGGTCACCGCGCCATCGCGCGCTGGCCCCACCGTCTGTGCATATTTCCATATCGCGCCCGACTGATAATCGGTCGCGCGCGCCTTCCATGTCTTTGCCCTCGCCGCCAGTTCGCTATCGGACAACGCCACGTCGATCGTGCCGTTCACCGCGTCGATCGAGATCACGTCACCATCCCTGAGCAGTCCGATCGGGCCACCCACGGCTGCTTCGGGGCCGACATGGCCGATGCAGAAACCGCGCGTCGCGCCCGAGAAGCGCCCGTCGGTGATCAGAGCCACCTTGCCGCCCATGCCCTGGCCGTAGAGTGCTGCCGTCGTCGACAGCATCTCGCGCATGCCGGGGCCGCCGCGCGGTCCTTCGTAGCGAATGACGAGAACCTCGCCTTCCCTGTAGTTGCGATGCGTCACCGCCTCGAAACATTCCTCTTCTGAATCGAAGCAGCGTGCCGGCCCGGAGAATTTCAACTCCGCCATGCCCGCGACCTTCACGATCGCGCCTTCGGGGGCCAGGTTTCCCTTCAAGCCCACGACACCGCCGGTTTGGGTAATGGGTCTGTTGGCCGGGCGGACCACATCCTGATGCTCATTCCAGACAACGTGCTGCATGTTTTCGGCCAAAGTGCGGCCAGTCACCGTCATGCAGTCGCCATGCAGATAGCCGTGGTCGAGCAGGGTCTTCATCAGCAGCGGAATGCCGCCGGCCTCGAACATGTCCTTGGCGACATATTTGCCGCCCGGCTTGAGGTCGGCGATGTAAGGCGTCTTCTCGAAGATCTTGGCCACGTCGAACAGGTCGAACTTGATGCCGGCCTCGTGCGCGATCGCCGGCAGATGCAGTGCCGCGTTGGTCGAACCGCCGGTAGCCGAGACCACGGTCGCCGCATTCTCCAGCGCCTTCAGCGTGACGATGTCGCGCGGCCGGATATTTCTGGCGATCAGCTCCATGATCTTTTCGCCCGAGGCGAAATTGAACCGGTCGCGCATTTCATAGGGTGCCGGCGCGCCGCAGGAATAGGGCAGCGCCAGGCCGATCGCCTCGGCGACGGTCGCCATGGTGTTGGCGGTGAACTGGGCGCCGCAGGAACCGGCCGAGGGACACGCGACCTGTTCGATCTCAAGCAGTTCGTCATCGCTGATCGTGCCGACCGAGTGCTGGCCGACCGCCTCGAAAACATCCTGCACGGTGATCTGGCGGCCGCGATAGCTGCCGGGCAGGATCGAACCGCCATAGATGAAGATCGACGGCACATTGAGCCGCACCATGGCCATCATCATGCCGGGCAGCGACTTGTCGCAGCCGGCGAGCCCAACCAGCGCGTCGTAGCAATGGCCGCGCATGGTGAGCTCGACCGAATCGGCGATGACCTCGCGCGACACCAGGGACGACTTCATGCCCTGGTGACCCATGGCGATGCCATCGGTGACGGTGATGGTGCAGAATTCGCGCGGCGTGCCGCTGGCGGCCGCGACGCCCTTCTTGACCACCTGCGCCTGGCGCATCAGCGAAATGTTGCAGGGCGCCGCCTCGTTCCAGCAGGAGGCGACCCCGACCAGCGGCTGCGCAATCTCGGCCGCCGACAAACCCATGGCATAGAGATAGGAACGATGCGGCGCACGCGCCGGACCGACGGTCACATAGCGGCTAGGGAGCTTAGCCTTGGAGATGACTTTGGCGTCCATACTCTTCCTTGCCCCATCTTCCCTGCAAATGGGGCGGAGCGGCCTGCCCCCTCGCCGAGCCTTTTGGCGCGTGTCCCGAGACAAGATCGAGGTGCGCCGGGTTTATGGCGGGAAATGGGCAATTTCCTCAGCCTGACCTCTACCGCAGGGGTTGTTCAGAAAGTGTTGCCAAAACGTCACAATAGCAGGAGGGCGACAACAGCGCGGCTTATGTGCACGCGGCCTATATGAATGGCGCACGGGCAAGAGCCGCCCAAATGAAAAAGGCCGGGTATTGCCCGGCCTTTTTGTAAAATTCTCAACAGGTTAGAACTTGATCTTGATACCGCCGGAAAATGCCGTGACCAGATCGTTGCCAAAATCGTAGGTGGCGTCGTCACCAATAATTTTTCCGTTCTCGCCAATCACTATGCCGGAATGACCACTGGTGAGCACACCGACTGCACCGGCCAGGCGAACCTCAATGTTGGGCTTCGGCGTATAAGCGACGCCGCCACCCAGCGTCCAGGTGTCGGTCTGCGCGCCGAAGCCATGCGAGGTGCCGCGATCCCAAGTCAACTGACCGGCTCCACTCCACTGATCGTTGAACTTGTGGCCGATACCACCTGATACGGTCCAGCCATCACGATACATCAGGTCAAGGGAGGTTGCCTCTGCCGGGCCGTTGGTGAAGCAAAGTGAGGACGGAGCCCCCACCGGGCAGATAGGAACGCTCTGCAGCAAACTCCAGTTCACCCACTTGATCGAACCGAAGGCAAGCCAGCCGGGAGCGATACCCGACTGCAACTTCAGCTCCACGGAATCAGGCATGTACTGTGTTGATCCGTAAATATCGGTAACGCCTCTGCCAATACTGGTGAGGTCGAGCGCACCCGAGATATTGTCGAGCTTGACTTTCGAATTGTAGACAAGGCTCGCGCGCAACGCGATGTCGGGGATTTCATAAGCGACGCCTGCGCGCCAACCCCAGCCACTGGCCTCGAGATCGACACGGCCTGTCAATGCTGGGAGTACGTTTACCAAGCTTTCTTTGAATCCCGAGATGTCTTGGTAAAACAGCCCGCCGATAAAACGAAGTTGGCCCTTGCCCGCATCAAATTTATAAGAGCATGTACCAGCGTAGTTGTTGCTCTTGATATCGGTTTCCGTATTGGAAAGCGCACCATTCCACATGCCAGGTGCGGTATGCGCGCCCCAGGGCTGCGAATAATCGACCATACAATCCACGCCTTGCACGACCTGGACCTTCATTCCCACGCGCGGAACCCAATAGCCCTCGGCTCCGTCGGCCGAGGTGCCCAAGCCGAGATCGGCTCCGCCTGGACCGCGCGCATTCTCGTACTTGCGGTCCGGCATCACATAGGTCGCTTCCGCTTCGGTCGCGAACGGAGCCGGATCGAACAGCAGATCGATATCGTAGCCGCCACGCTCCAGGCCGCCGGCATGTGCCGGATTCATCGCCGTCCCGATCAAAGCCAGCGAAAAGCAGCCCGCCCCCAGCAGCGCCTTCAGTCGCAGAATAGTCATGAAATGTCCTCCCCGAATTCGAGTGCACCAAGCTAGAACCAATTCAGGTTAACGGTGCAACAACGAATTCGCGGGCGTACATGTACACACTGGCCAGCCGCATTTTCGAGGAAATGCAACCGGGTGCGGCAAGGCCGAAAAATGGTCTGTGAAGGCTGAGCGGCTCTCAAAAAACAGGGAGAACCATCCAAAAAGGCTCGAAAACAGGCCTTTTTTGGGCTCCAGGAGCCCCATTGTTACATTATGGCAACAATGGGGCTAAAACTTCCGTTTACGTCAATATTAACGCAACGGAATGCTGATTTTCCAGGCGGAAAACCAGCATTTTAGAGGGGTCTAAAGTCTCCCGAATCTACCCTCAGCCGGCGTCGCGAACCCTGGCCAGCGCGATCGACAGCTTGTCCTGTGCATCGCGGTATTCGGCGAGCTTTTCACGCTCGGCATCGACGATCTCGGCCGGCGCGCTGGCCACGAACCTCTCGTTCGACAGTTTCTTGTGCAGGCGCGCGATCTCCTCGGTCACCTTGGCCAGTTCCTTCTGCAACCGTGCAGCCTCGGCGGCGAGGTCGATCAGGCTGCCAAGCGGCAGGCAGATCGTCGCCTCGTTGAGCACGATCTGCGCCGAACCCTTGGGCGCGATATCGGCAAGCGAGATGTCGCCGACCCGCGCCAGCCGCTTGATCGCCGACTCCTCGCGAACGAGGCGCTCGCGTGTCACATCGTTGGCGCCGACCACGACGAGCGGTGCGATGGCTGCCGGCGGCACGTTCATCTCCGAACGCACGGAGCGGATGCCGGAGACGAGGTCGACCAGCCAATTGATGTCGGCTGCAGCCTCGGCGTCTTCGAAGTCCGGTGACGGCCACGTGGCATGGCACAGCAGCGAGGGGCGTTGCTTGCCTTCGCCAGCGGTCTGCGCCCACAGTTCCTCGGTCATGAACGGCATCATCGGATGCAGCAGCTTGTAGATCTCGTCGAGCACGAAGGCGACGCAGGCTCGGCTTTCGGCTTTGGCCGCCTCGTCGGTTCCCATGAACACCGGCTTCAGCAGTTCCAGGTACCAGTCGCAGAACAGGTTCCAGACGAAGCGGTAGGCGGCGCCCGCCGCCTCGTTGAAGCGGTATGAGGTGATGCCGTCGGTGATCTCGCGCGCCGCCCGCGTCAGCTCGGTGAGGATCCAGCGGTTGACCGCCAGCTTGGCGTCGTTCAGCCAGAAATCGTCATTGCGCGCGACCTCGTTCATCTCGGCAAAACGCGTCGCGTTCCACAGCTTGGTGCCGAAATTGCGATAGCCGGCGATGCGCGCCGGATCGAGCTTCACGTCGCGGCCTTGTGCCGCCATCACCGTCAGGGTGAAGCGCAGCGCATCGGCGCCGTATTCGTCGATCAGGTCGAGCGGATCGATGACGTTGCCTTTCGACTTCGACATCTTGGCGCCGTTCTTGTCGCGCACCAGCGCATGGACATAGACGGTGTGGAACGGCTCCTCGTCCATGAAGTGCAGGCCCATCATCATCATGCGGGCGACCCAGAAGAAGATGATATCGAAGCCTGTCACCAGCACGTCGGTCTGGTAGTAGGTCTTCAGCTCGGGAGTCTCATCAGGCCAACCCAGCGTCGAGAACGGCCACAGCGCCGACGAGAACCAGGTGTCCAGCACGTCCTCGTCGCGGGTCAGGATCTCGCCCGGCTTGAAGTTCTCCAGCTTGTCCTCGACCCAGGCCTTCCACGGTCCTTCCAGCGCCAGATAGAATTCGATCGCGGCGCTCAGCGCCTCTTCCTCGGTCTTCTCGACGAAGACGCGCCCATCCGGCCCGTACCAGGCCGGAATCTGGTGGCCCCACCAGAGCTGGCGCGAGATGCACCAGGGCTGGATGTTCTCCATCCAGTCGAAATAGGTCTTTTCCCAGTTCTTCGGCACGAAGTTCGTGCGACCTTCGCGCACTGAAGCGATTGCCGGTTTGGCCAGCTCCGCCGCATTGGCATACCATTGCTCGGTCAGGAACGGCTCGATCGGCACGCCTCCGCGATCGCCATGCGGCACCGCATGGCGATGCGGCTCGACCTTTTCGAGGAAGCCGCCCTCTTCCATCAGCTCGACGATCTTCTTACGCGCGACGAAGCGATCGAGGCCGTCGAGTTCGTCCCAGACCGCCTGGCGCTCCGGCGTCACCTCGAGGCCGGCAAGGAAATCCTCATTGTCCCTGAGACTTACCGCCGCCTCCGTGGTCAGGATATTGATCGCCGGCAGCTTGTGGCGCTTGCCGACCTCGAAATCGTTGAAGTCGTGCGCCGGCGTGATCTTGACCGCGCCCGAACCTTTTTCCGGATCGGAATACTCATCCGCCACCACGGGAATCCTGCGGCCGACGATCGGCAGGACGATGTTCTTGCCGACCAGATGCCGGAAGCGCTCGTCGTCGGGATGCACCGCGACGGCCGTATCGCCCAGCATCGTCTCCGGGCGCGTCGTCGCCACGGTGATGAAGGTTTTCGGGTTTTCCGGGTCGAAGACCTTGCCTTCGACGGGGTAGCGGAAGTGCCAGAGATTGCCATTGACCTCCTGCTGCTCGACCTCGAGATCGGAGATCGCGGTGAGCAGCTTGGGGTCCCAGTTCACAAGACGCTTGTCCTTGTAGATCAGCCCTTCCTTGTAGAGCGTGACGAACACTTCGAGCACCGCCTTGGACAGGCCTTCGTCCATGGTGAAGCGTTCGCGTGACCAGTCGGCCGAGGCGCCGAGCCGCTTCAGCTGGTTGAAGATGGCACCGCCGGATTCGGCCTTCCACTCCCACACTTTCTCGATGAACTGTTCGCGGGTCAGGTCGCGGCGATGGATCTGCTTTTCCATCAGCTGCCGCTCGACCACCATCTGCGTGGCAATGCCGGCATGGTCCATGCCCGGCTGCCACAGGACGTTCTTGCCGCGCATGCGCTCGAAGCGCACCAATATATCCTGCAGCGTGTTGTTGAGCGCGTGTCCCATATGCAGCGAGCCGGTGACGTTCGGCGGCGGGATGACGATGGTGAAGGCCTCCGCCCCCTCCTCGGCCCCGGCACCGGCGCGAAACGCGTCGGCCTCTTCCCAGACTTTGGCGATCTTCGGCTCGACGGTTTTGGCGTCGTAGGTCTTTTCAAGCATGGGAAAATGGTCCGCGCTGTCGGGAGTTTGCTGGTCCGGTGTAAATCGGAAGGTTTTGGCCAAGTCAACCGCAAGGGCTGTCTCGGACCCTCACAACCAGATAGGCGCGGCCTCAGTCATTTCAACGGAACGCGATCCGTCGTCCTGCCGACAACGACTTCACCAAAAGAAACGGCGCCACGAAGGCGCCGTTTCCTCTGGGCAATCGGCATGGGGAACTACTGCGCCCCGCGCGCCACGCGCTCGATCTCCTCGCGCACCAGCCTTTCGACCAGTGTCGGCAGATTGTTGTCGAGCCAATCCTGCAGCATCGGCCGCAGCATCTCTTCGGCCATCTCGTCGAATGTCTTCTTGCTGCGGCTGGCAAACGCGTCGGAAAGCTCGCCAAAGGCAGCCGCGACCTGACGGCCGGTGTGCTCGGAAACGATCGCCGGACGCGGCGCGTCGCTGGCCGCCACCGGCCGCACCACGCTTGCATCCGGACGAGACGGCTCGGTAGCCGGTTTCGCGGCCGGTTCATCCCCTGGAGCCTCCACGGACGGCTGGGCAGCCGTCTTGCGTGCCTCGCTCCGGTCCGACACCGCCCTGGCCTGCTCGCCAACCGCGGCGATCTCGCGACGCCAATCGGCGATGGAAGCGTCGGCGACAGGACGCGATATTGGCGCTTCAGCCGTGATTGGCTCCGCTGCAACGCGGGCGCTGACCTCGGCGAGTGTCATCGATGGCCTTGCCGGGCTGGGATCGGGGCGCACCGGCGTTTCCATGCGCGCCACCACCGGCTCGGCCGGCGGCAGCTGTGACTGGACTTCCGCCAGCGTGACAGGCTTCCTGCCCTCGGGGGCGGCATGCAGGTCGGCACGAAAAGCTTCCACGTCGGGGGCTGCATAGGCGCTCGACGCGCGCTCCAGATCCTGGCTCAGCTCATCGGCGTCGCCCGGCTGCTTGCGGCCGCCGTCGCTGTCCTCGATGATCCGCCTGATGGAAGCCAGTATCTCTTCCATGGAAGGTTCGCGCTGTGCGCTGCTTGCCGTTGCCATCGTCACATCCGCCGCCCTTGTGACCCCTGTTGGGTTTTCCGCTCCGGCAGAGCCGGATCGAATCATGGCCACAGCGTAACCGACGGATCGCCGCACGAGAATCCCCAATCTGGGGACTTGTGGGATTTCAACAGATTAGCGCCATCTGAACCCGAGAGCCGCAGCGCGAAAGATCCTGCTCAAGCAGGGAACACGGCCAGTTCAGGCCGAACGCCTCAGCGGCCGTCCGGCGTGCGCAGTCCGTACCACTTGTCCTTGACCGCGTTGTAGTGCTCTTCAGGCTTGTATTTCGCTACCTGCAAGCCAAGGCGGTCGACGGACAGACGGCCGGTCGCCTGCAGGATGGCGTAGCTCGCCACCACCACATCGTGTTCGTAACCGGCCTGGTTGATCTGGGCGGTGATGACCGTCGCCTGCGCATTGAGGACGTCGAGCGTGGTGCGCTGGCCGACATTGCGCTCTTCGATGACACCGTTCAGTGCCAGCTTCGCGGCTTCGATCACTTGCCTGTTGGCCGTCAGCTGCTGCTGCGCGGCGGTGTACTCGGTCCAGGCGGCGGTGACGGCCTGGCGCACCTGGTCGCGGCTGACATCGACCTGGATGCGGGCCTGGCTGAGCGATTCCTTGTCCTGGCGCACGATCGCCGAGGTGCGGCCACCCGAATAGATCGGGATGGTCAGCGTTGCCCCGACACTGGCCGAATTGGTCGTGCCATCCTGCGAACCGACACCCGGCAAAGGCGAGGTATTGCGATAGGCGCTCGAAACGCCGGCGGAAGCCGACAGCTGCGGCAACAGCGCACCTTCGGCCGACTTCACCGAAAACGCCGCGGCATCGACCAGATGCTGCGTGGCAAGGATGGCCGGATGCTCGTTCGAGGCCACCCCGACGGCGGCGGCGAGGCTCGACGGCAACAGCTTTGCCACCGGCGAAGCGCCCTTGAGTTTGCCCGGCTCGTCGCCAACGATCTGGCGATAGAGCGCCGCACTTGCCAGCGCCTGCGCCCGGGCAGCACTCAGCGACGCCACCGCGGCGGCGCGCGAAGCGTCGGCCTGGGCGACATCGGTGCGCGTGCCTTCGCCAACTTCGAAGCGCGAACGCGCCGCGCGCGCCGTTTCGGTCAGGAACTGCAGGTTCTGCTCGGTCAGCACGGCGACCTGCCGGTCGCGAATCACGTTCATATACGCTTGCGCCGCGCTGAACAGGATGCCCTCTTCAGTGTTGCGCAGGCTTTCGACCGAGGCCCGGACCTGCGCTTCGGCGGCAGCGACATTGTTCCTGGTCTGAAAGCCGTCGAACAGCGTCTGGTTGATCTGAACGCCAAAATTGCCGGTGGTCAGCCGCACGCTTGAATTGGTGCCGTTGAGATGGCTGCTCGAATAATCGATATCCGCCGAGCCGGTGACAACCGGGCGGTAGCCCGACTTGGCGATGGCGACACCCTCGTCGGTGACGCGAACGCCGGCACGGGCCGAATTCAGTGAAGAATTGTACTGGTAGGCCTTTGCAAGCGCGCCGGAGATGGTTTCGGCTGAAGCGGCCAGTGGGGACAGCATGGTCGCCGAAACGAGGACGGCGGTGAAAAGTGACTTGCGTAAAGACGGCACGGTTAAACCCTCATTCGTTTTCCATGGGAACCGCGCCGCGCCTGCTTCTCTCATAGATCAGCCGGCGCCGCGTGTTCGTGTTCCCTGCTGCTCACCCCCAAAGTGCCCCCAGTTTGGCATCAGCAGCGATCGTTCAAATGCAAGCGACCATGACAAAGCCTCTGCTGCAAGGCCAAATCATTCAGAATTCGAAAGCACGAATGCGTTCAAACCCCGGTAGTGGCTTAATTGCCGCATTAAATGCACGTCTTCCGGTTACAACCCCCCCGGCCTTGAAAAAGAGACGGGCCACGCCGGAATTGCCCTGCCCTTCGACGGCGACGAGTCGGCCGCCTTCGGCAAGCTGGTCGAGCAACGGGGCCGGCACTTCCGCGACACTGCCACCGATAAAGATAACATCATAAGGCGCCTTGGCGGCATGCCCCTGCGGCAACGCGCCCTGGACGACGGTCACATTGCCGCAGCCAAGCGACGAAAGCGTCGATCTGGCGGTTTCCGCCAGCGCCGAATCGTTTTCGAGCGCCACTACGGACCCGGCCAGCCGCGACAGGATGGCCGAGGCGTAGCCCGTTCCGCAACCGACATCGAGCACCGAATCGGTCGGGTTGATCTCGGCCAGCTGGATAAGCTTGGCCAACGGCGACGCTTCCATCAGGTAGCGCGAACCGTCCGCGCCGGCTGCAATGCGGATGTCCTCGTCGATATAGGCGAGATCGCGCTGGGCGGCGCCGACAAACATCTCTCTTGGGACGACAAGCATTGCATCGAGTAGCGGCGCGCTGGTCACATCTGTGGTGCGGACCTGGCCGTCGACCATCTTGACGCGTAGTTCGGAGAAATCAGCGCTCATGTCCCAACCAGTCCGCTTGCCGCGCCAGAACCGCGGTCCATTGTGTCAGGAACTTCAGGCCCCTGCGCTGCCGCGCGGGGGCCCGGGCATTGGAGGCCTCGCCCGGAATCGAACCGGGGTGCAAGGATTTGCAGTCCTCTGCGTAACCACTCCGCCACGAGGCCTCATTGCTCCCGGCGTTCCACCCGGTTCCAATAGGTTGCGGCGAAAATGCCGTCAAGCGGCCACCTTGCATTCCGAACGGTTTCCTCGCGTCAGTCCGGACGGCGTCCGGCAAATCATCGGACCGCTTTATTAGCGGACAGTTAAGCATAGCCTGATGGGAGAAGAAACGCATCCTGTCGCCGCATGACAGGGCAAGGCTTGCCTCGGCCGCGGCTGTTCTCAAGCAGATCCGTGAGGCACTGGAAGAGCAGGCCGCCCACTGAAACACCACCTTGCGCTATCGGCGGTCAATCGGGCCGGCGACGCCGTTCCCACCAGACGACAAAGCGACGCCGGTGACGGCGGACCATGGCGAATTCATAGGACAGCACCAGCAATCCGAGCGGAACCATCCAGAAGCCGAGGATCGGCAGGAAACCGAGGATGCCACCGATGGTCAGCAGGATGCCGATCGTGATTCTGAGCCCGCGCGAGCGCGGCATTTTGAACTCGCGCCCGAAAACAGAGATTTTGCGCGCCGGCATCTGGTTGTCTTGTGCTGTCATCGTCTCGAAAGATTGACCCGTTTCGATCGTTCGCAAGCATGCTCAAACCAAAGCCGCCGCCGCGCTTTCGGTTCCATATCCCTGCCAAGACGGCTAATATGAGGGCATCCTTCGACGATTGCGAGAAAGGCCTATGCGAAAAAGCCTCGGAAAAATGTGAAAAGCTTCTTTGCAAAGCCGAAAAGGGCAGCTATAGGCTGCGCCACTCACATAAGAGCCTCCGTTCCCCGGTAGCTCAGTGGTAGAGCAACCGGCTGTTAACCGGTTGGTCGCTGGTTCGAATCCGGCCCGGGGAGCCAATTTCTGTGCTTTCAGCGCATTGCCAGACTTTCCAACGCTTTGGTTTAATTGAATAATCCGCGCCGACAGCGTCAGGTGATCAATCGGCACGCGGAATTTTGCTAAACATCCTGCTGCACATATTGCCATACACAGGCGCAGCGCGCATGGTAGCGGTATGAACGTCAAGCGCCGCAATAAGACCTTCCACATCGTCCGCCGAGTGCCTAAGCGCTATGCTGCAATCGAGCCGCGCACTCAAATCTGGATCAGCCTTCACACGGACTCCGAAACGGTTGCGCGACAGAAGGCTCCAACCGCATGGGCGCATATGGTCGAGGGCTGGGAAGCTACCCTTGCCGGCGCAACCGACGATGCCGAGCGACGGTTTGCAGCGGCGAAGGAACTGGCCGCCGTGCGCGGCTACAACTACCTGCCCGCTGATCGCATCGCCCAACTCCCCCGCGAAAAGCTGCTCGAACGTGTCGAGTCCGCCCTGAAGCTCAATGGCGATGCTGCCAAGATCGAGGCGCGCGCCGTGCTGGGCGGCGCTCCCGAACCGGGGATCAAAATCAGCAAGGCACTGGAGTTGTATTGGGGCTTTGCCAAGCAGGACACGATAGGCAAGAGCGAGGATCAGCTTCGCCGCTGGGAGCACCCCCGCAAACGTGCCATCGCCAACTTGATTGAAGAGATCGGCGACAAGGAGCTTTCAGAGATCACCGGAGACGACATGCTCGACTTCCGCGAAACATGGATGGAGCGGATAGCGGCCGGCGATGCCAAGCCCGACACTGCTAACAAGGATTTCCAGCACATCGGCAATATCCTTCGCACCGTGGTCAAGATGAAGCGGCTAGGGCTGGTCCTGCCGCTGGACGGCCTCACCTTCAAAGCCGACAAGGAGCGGACCCGCCCGCCTTTCTCGGTCGACTGGATCAAGACCAAGCTGCTTGCCCCCGGCGCGCTGGACAGCTTGAACACGGAAGCCCGGTGCATCCTGCTTGGCATGATCAACACCGGCTATCGCCCCGGCGAAGCGGCCGGGCTCATGCCGCACCACATCCGCCTGGATGTTGACGTGCCATATATCAGCATTGAGCCGGAAGGCCGGCAGCTAAAGAACAAGGTGAGCGAGCGTGTCATTCCGCTGGTAGGCGTGTCGCTCGAAGCCTTCAAGCACTGCCCGCAAGGCTTTCCGACCTATCGTTTCAAGGACAAGATCAGCGACACGGTGAACAAGTACCTTCGGGAACACGACCTGTTAGAGACACCGGAACATGTTCTCTACAGCCTGCGGCATTCTTTTGAAGACCGGATGATTGCCGCCAAGGTAGATGAGCGTATCCGGCGCGACCTGTTCGGCCATGCGCTGGGCAGGGAACGCTACGGCGAAGGCGCGACGTTGGCGCACAAGCGCGACATCCTTCAGAGCTTCGCCCTTTGAGCAGCGACGATTGCCCGCGCCCGGGCGATGGGGTCTCCCCTCGCCTCTTCGGCCGCGATTTCCGCCTCTAGCCGCGTGAAGATCGGCGCATAGATCGCATCTTCGACCACAAGCGACGCAACGAACGCGTGGGCGGCTTTGAGCCGGGCCAGCATGGACCCGTGATCGTCGGCTATGGTCGAAGAATGCAGCATGGCTTGGGCAACTTTTTTGAAACCGGGTGCAAACTCAGCGGCGCACGATATGCGCACCGATCCAGATGGCGGGCCAGGCAACCAAGAAGAGCGCCGCCGCGACCAACGCGGCCGGCCGGAGCCGCAAGAGATCGTCGACCACGGCGCGAGAGTTCGCCGCCACTGCCGGGCTGGCGTCGCGATTGGTGACGATGCCCTGAAGGAAGAGAACGCCCCCGGCTACCCAAAGCGCCGCGACCGGAAAAATGATGTCCATGAAAATTCACGCCCGTTTTGACCACGACCGGGAGTCTGGCACAGTTCGCCCGAATAGCAACACGAGCGCACGTCTGGCCCAGAAGCTTTCGCACTGCCATACGAAGTCTTCGTCAACACATTGCTTTGATTTTGCAACTTGTTGCAAACTTTTCCTGCCGATTACACTTCAGAAGCACTGTCGATTTGACCACGCTCATGGTAGATATGGGGTGCGCTGGTTCACGCTGCGCCGCGTGGACTGTCAACAGGGGCGGTGCCGCATTTTTCCTTGGTCGGATGGCGGTGCCGCCCCTCTCAGACCAAGGAATAGACCAAATGTCCCCTCACCTAGCCTATTCACGCCCTCAATCCGCCGATGCCACCACCGACGCGGACAACACCAACAATCCCCCAGACATCGACACGACAGAGCCAGTGCAGCAGCCGGACCAAAAGGAATGGCGGATGCACAGCCACTACAGGCCGGAGAATTGGCCATTGTCTCGCACGATTTCCCAACAGGGCATCATGCGGCAATACATCCGCGTCTGGCGTCACTACATACCGGTGGGCACGCGAGACACGATCCTGATCATCATCGACAAAACCGTGAACTGGGGCGTGAGCACGTGCTGGCTCACCTACAGGCAGATAATGCAGGCGAGCGGGCCGAAGGAAACGCAAGCCCGAGGGCATATCCAGTGGTTAGAGGCCGAGGGTTTCATCACGGTAGAGCACTCCCCCGGCAATGCCAAAGGTATGCGCATTACTCTCAACCTCGACTGGGAACCGTCCGACCCACCAGTGTCGCAAAAGGCACTCCCACGGAAAAGTGTGGGGGCAACTCCCACGGAAAACCGAGGGGGCAGGAAGGTGACCCCCACGGAACACCAAGGGGCTACCCCCACGAAAAGCCAAGGGACTACCCCAACGGAAAACCGAGGGGCATTTAGAGAGAACGTTTCAGAAGGAACCGCAGAAGGAAATTCAAAGCTCAGAGGGAATGATTACTCGCCGCCTGCCGGCAACGAGGGGTCGGCCCCGAAAACCGAAACGTCTCATCCTATCCGGCAACGCGTTCGCCCGGTCGTTCAAGGCGCTTCCGGGGAAAAGACGCCTCCGGCGAAAGAGAACCCCCCGGTTCCGGCCGCCCCCCTTTCCGGCCCTAATCAGTCCCCCCTTGACCAGACGGTTGTCCGGCTCACGCTGGAGGCAATCGAGGAGACGTTACACCGGTCTGCCGAACAGCATTGGCCGAACATTGCGGCACCGTGGCCGGATGACCAGCGCCGGGCGGTTGCGCAGTGTATAGCGACGAACTGGCGGGGGGCGCCCGGTGAGGCACACAGGTTCGCCGATTGGGTGGTGGCCACATGGTCCAACATCGAATTGACCTACGCTGGGCCGGAATACCCCGAAGCCGGCTTCATCCATCGGCACAACGTGTCGCTCTGTCGGACTTTCATGGCTCACCTCGGTAGATCGAACACTCAATGAAGCCAATGCACACTAGCCGCGATGCTCCCAGAAACTGCCGTCTTTGGAGCTACAAAAGCCGCAACGGCCCTTCGCATGAGTCTGCCACCGGGAGACTTTGCAACCGGGTGCAAAATGTCGCGGCCGAAAATTTCGGGCATCCGGCAGTCTTACCCCGCCACTCCCTTTGCCAACCTCGCCAGCGTTGACCGAGAGCATCCCGTTGCCGAAATGATGGTGCTCCAGCTTTGCCCGCTGGTGAGCATGCTTTGGATCGCTTTATTGCGGGCCTTGTCCTCAGGCCGGCCACGATATTTTCCCTCGCTCTTGGCTTTCGCGATACCCTGCGTCTGCCTACGCCGACGATCCTCGTAGTCTTTCCTAGCGACTGCCGCGATCACATCGAGCATCATGTTGTTGATTGCGTCTGCCATGCGGGACATGAACTCATCGGCATTCCCCGATGCCATGCCCCATGATGTCGGTAGGTCGAGGGCGACAACCTTGATGTGTCGATCTCTAATTTCGTCCTTTAGCTTATTCCAATCTGCACCGTTCAGCCTGCTGAGGCGATCCACCTGCTCGATCAGCAGGATGTCTCCTGGTTGGCAATCCGAGAGGAGTCGGAAGAGTTCCGGTCGTGCGAGGGAGGCCCCGCTTTCATTCTCCACATAGGTAGCGGCGATTTGCAGTCCACGTTCCTTGGCAAACGTGAGGAGGTCACCTTTGGCTCGGTTGGCATCCTGCTCTTTCGTTGAGGCTCGGAGATAGGCGCGGACGAACATATGAGGCCCCGGTTCGATATGAATGGTCTCATATTGTCTGGTACGATTAGGGTGGTCAAACGTTATTATCGAACCACCTAAAAACGCGGTCCGCTAAAGGCATACTCAAATGATTTTCGACGAGACAGAGTTGTGTGCCTAATCCTCGCCCCTCACGATCGTGAGCCGTTCCGACATGGCTGCTGATTAGCCATGCGGAGGCTGCACCATCACGGATCAAATCCGCTGATTGTGCGACCGAACTTCATCCTCGATTTCATCGACCAATGAGGCGATCTGCGTTTCCTCAACGATCTCCGGTGCGAATGGAGAGCCACGTAAGATCTCAAGCGCGTTTTTGTAGACAGGCATAAGCTGACGGTTCTCTGGCGCACCCACAATGAAATGCAGCTTCAACGGCTCTTGCGCGTCATCTGCGACAGCAGCAAGATGCCCACGCCAGCGACGGACCTTGTCCTTAATCCCATCAGCATCCGCCAAGTCTAACGACAACGGTTCATAGGCATGCCAACTGCCGTTCTTCCATGCGTGCTTGAACTCGATACTATCCGCTTTGCTGGATAAGACCTTCTTTTCCAGTTCCACGTTCAGATTCCGCTCGGCTAGCATGGTACGGACGGGCCGCCAGATATCCTCGTCAGTCTTCCTGGCCTTCACGGTCACATCGTAGCGGCCAACAAATCGCTCATAGAGACGCTCGAAGGTCTTCGATGGATCGTTGGTCACACCGGAGCTGACAGGTGACCATTGTAGGGAACTGTCGTCATTCGGTACGATTGACTTGGCGTAGGAGTCCAGTCCGCGATCTTGCCTGAACAGACCCTCCTTGGGCAGCATCTTGGAAGCGCCACGCATACCCCGCTCGACACTCCGCATAGCAGCCACGAAGGCCTCGCGATCGAGATCCGGGAACACGCTTTTGATACGGCCTATGGTCTTTCGCGTGCGCCACCTCAGGATGCCCTCACGTGAGACATGCAAGATCACGCCAACGTTCACGAACTCCCCGGTTACGATGTCGTGGACATAACGCAGGACAATGAAGTTGTAGGGATGGCGATCGCTCATTTCAGTATCCTCCGCACTTCATCCAAACACCCGTCGATGTTGTCTCGTGCATCTCGAATTAGCTTAAGCGCTGCGTGAACGGCGGCCTCCGAGCCAGCCCACTCGTCCGGAACTGCGGTCTGATAGCTCGCAATCACCTCATCTGACAAGTTAACCCAGCGATCCTTGATGAGATCATAATCAACATCCCGCCCCTTCAATCCCCCAACGAAAATATGGGCTCCTGGCACTCCGACCCAACTCAGGCCACCTAGTGTCCAGGGCGGCTTCCAGAACAGGAGTTGCTCAGTCATGAAAGCCAGCTCGTGATCGAATATCCGCAGATTGTCGCCCTTCACCAAGCAGTTGGGATTCCCGTCGCGTCGATCCGGATTCTGGATGATCGCATCGAAGATCAGAATACCAGTTGCGTCAGGCATCATTGTGTCAGTAATCAAATTGCCTTTCGCCCATGCTGCAAACTGGTTGGGAACACGCAGTGATCCGAATCCGACAGGTGAGCTCACGCCAAGCTTCTGGCGAACAGTCTCGTCTGAAACAGACTCTATGAACTCAGGGGGCAGCCGAACCCAATAGGGACGGGGAACAGGCAATCCGAGGTCCGCAGCCAAGCAGGCACCTATGCTCTCCCGAGACAAGCTCGACACCCCGGCATCGCATCCGCTGGATAGCTTGCAGAAAACCTCGACGGTCTCTCCTGCCGCATCCTCGCACATCAAAAGGATCGGAGCGGTGCGACCCTGAGAGGCCGGGCGCAGAAACTCTGTTGCCGTTACACTCTCCAGCAATTCACCCCCCCACAGGGACGGCGCTGTTGGCCATCCCTCTCCCTCAAAAAACTATGATCAGTCACACCAACTCCGCGGCCTGCGCGTACGCCGACACCAGCGTCGAGCTCGGCTTCACGGCATCATGCGGCACAAGCACATAGGACGACGGTTTCCGCCCATT
Source organism: Mesorhizobium sp. Primo-A (assembly GCF_003997175.1). NCBI lineage: Bacteria > Pseudomonadati > Pseudomonadota > Alphaproteobacteria > Hyphomicrobiales > Phyllobacteriaceae > Mesorhizobium > Mesorhizobium sp. Primo-A. The sequence continues at coordinate 199,097 of NZ_RZTG01000013.1, read as the reverse complement.
CCCTAGCATGCTCGTTCGCATGGTGAACCCATTTCCGCGCCGCCTATTCCGCAGCGTCGGCCTGCTGCGTCAACGCGTGCCCTGCGCCTGCGTTCTGATTATTCTGCTCAGCAATCGTCGGGCCGGACCATATCGAAAGCGCCGTATCGAACAGCGCGCTTCCACGGTGTGAGACGGTCTCCTCATCCCATGCCTGGTACTGATGGAGTTCCCGGTTCAGCGCGAGCGCCGTGTGTGCTCTCACAGCAGGCATCTTGGTCGAGAACGATCCGTTCGAAGCCGACGTGTTCAGCTTCTGGGTCAGCAGTGTGAGGTTGCCGAGCTTGTTTATGATCTTGTCGCGGTCAACCTCGCGAGCAACCTGGTCAATATCCACCTCGCCGGCCGCAACGTGATCAAAACCCGGAACGGGCCAATTCTCGCGCCATTTTTGCGGCATGATGTGTTCGAGCGTCAAATCGCTCCGGATGGCGACGACTTCGCTGCGATCGTTCCTTTTCTGGTGTTCAAGCGCCTCGAACAGATACCGAAGGCGCGGCTGACGACTCCCTTTGTATTGGTCGCGACCAAGCCATTGCGCCTTCCATTCGCTGTCTGGCGGGAAACGGATCGCATCCGCCTGACTCGCGGACAGCAATTGATGAACACGCGCGACTGACACTTGGCCGCCCGCGCGAAGCTTTGCGATCATATCGACAAAGAACTTGTTGTAATTGGCGGTCGTGAGGCCGCAGATATCGCGCCTGACGATATAGGATTCGATCAGCCGGAGAGCATCGGGCAGCTCGCCTTCGTCCAGCGCGCTTTCGCCCGCTAGATAGAGCACGAGAGGCATGGCCGTTGACACGTCGAACGCCTTGGTAAAGCGCCCGAAGCGTCCCAAAGGATCATCGGTCGACTGATCCGATAGCCGTCGATGAACTGCCGCGCTTGCTGCGATCGATTCGAGCTCAGCTTTGATGGAGGTGAACGGCGTGAGGTCCAAAATCCATCTGCGATAGGATTCAAAGAGATCGTCGACCGAAACGGTCTCCGCTTTCTTCATTGTAAGGTGGTCGACAAGCAGCCAATCCAGGCGGGACTTCGTCTGACGACCGCGTGTATCCCCTTCCTTCCAGAACCAACCGTCGAGCGGGAGCCAGAAATCCTGGTACAGGCGGTCTACATTCAGAGAACCCTTGGTCTGTCCCAACCCTTTCGCTCGCTGAAAGATGAAGTTACGCATGAGATCACCGGCGGTCAGATCGACTCCCCGGCTGTTAAGCGTTTCGAAGATCGTCTGAGCGTCATCGCCACCTTCAAGTTCGATTGATACTGCTGCCAACCCGACGCGTAACGCCTCAAACAACTTCTCCATGCGAAAGGCATCATATTCACCATTCGGCCGGACGTGCTTTTCGATGCGATCCTTGAAGAACGCATGCGCCGCTACCGACGGGCGAACCACACCCTGCTCATCATCCAAACGGAAGGTTGCCGCATCCGACTTGTCCTCAGCGTCAACCACTCCGATGAAAGAAGCACGGTCGGTGAGTGACGGCCAAAGCTTGAACCGCTCGACTTCTGGCTGCTCCATTACACCATCGTTGAAGATGTACTTGGCTACCTCGTCCGCATATTCGGGTGAGTGGCAGGCTGCCACGTCCCTTAGGGCGGTCAGGAGCAACTGGAAGGTCGTAAGGCGCTGTTGGCCATCAATGACCTCAAACGCCTGCACCTGCTTGCCGAACGTTTTCACCTGCGAGATCACGATCGCTCCCATGAAGTGGGGCGCAGATAACACGCCTTCCGCCTCAAGCTTTGCCGCAGCCCGCTGAATATCCTCCCAAAGCAACTCCAGTTGGGGGGTCACTTTCCAGGCGTATTGCCGCTGATACAGCGGAATCAGGTAGCGTCTCTTACCGTCAAAAAGCTCTATGATCGATCTTGTAAATGGTCGCATTAGCCCTATTCGCCCCTAATCGAGTGTGCTTATAATTCGCTGAGCCAAACTACACTTATAGTTTTAAGCTATCCTCGCGCCTTCACCTGCGTGTCCCAATCAGCCGCTTTATCTACGAGAGAAGGATTGGATCAACAACATCGCTGGGCGATGGCTTGTCTGCCCGTTCGGTCGCCCTGTCGACGAGTTTTTCTAGTTCTCGGGCGAAATTGAACGGCCGCTGCTTTGTGAAAATCGGCGTGAGCGTCCAGAAGGGATTTTGAACCGCCGAAGGACGATCAAAATTCTTGTCCTTGCATAGAGAGAATTTTCCGGTGCCGTCCGTGTCGACCCTTCCATAACGGCGAAACCATTCGCTGATCGCCGATTTGTAAACTTCCTTTTCGACGGCATTCAGCAGAGAGTGAATGACCCGAACATCGTTGTGCCGCTTCACATGATCGAAAATTCCTAGCGCCACTTCATGGATGATCTTTTTCTCCGAAGATCCTCTTAGCTTGGTGCCATCGTTGCTCTGCAAGGTCGAAGAATATTTCTTTTCCAGTTTTAATAAGCTCTCTGGCGGCGTTCTGCTCTTGTCGCGTTTGAGGTCAGCCAGGAGTTTGAAGATCGGTCTTTCATGATTCATTCTGGTCACTGGACCGATGCCCCCTCGGGCCTTTTCAAAACCTTGGTCACGCCCTCAAACAAGCTCCCCTGCCTGCGAATAGGCCGAAACCAGCGAGGCCAGCGTCGCGCTTGGCTTCACCGCGTCATGTGGCACGAGCACATAAGTCCACGGCTTTCCGCCCGTATCCCTGGCGTGCTCATTTGCGTGATGCACCCATTTCCGGGCAGCCTTGGCCTTCGCCTGAACAATCGGGTCGGCCATCTCATTCTTCGCCTTGATCTCAATGATGAACTTGTCCTTGGTAGTCTCGACCACGAAATCCGGCTCGTATGACTGCCCGGACGCGTATTCGATCCTGAACTGACCGATTGCGGGTTTCATCCAGCGCAACACTCCGGCTTCGCTGGCAGCCTCCACGATGACCGCGAATTCCCGCTCTGTGTCGGAGTCGAATTTCTGGTACGGATAGCAGCACTTGGCGAAACCTTCGAAGACATATTTTGGTGTAAGGTTGAGCGGGCTGACTGGCGTTCGGAAATCCCGAACGAATGCCTCGCTGGGGACGTTGTAGGCCTGGGGCTTCATCACGACGAAACCCCTTGAGACGCTAGCTCGGTAATCGGTCGGGGTCTCCCAATAGTGCGTCATCATCTGCTGGAAAATGAACCTGGCGAGATCTTTGCCGTGCGTCAAAAGGACGTTCTCCACGTCCTCGGAGGTCGCAAGGTATGATTGAAGCCGCGCCACCATCTGCCCCGCCAGCTTGAACAGAAGCTCGCTCTGCGTGTCGTAATCGACCTCTGGCATGTCCATGAGATGGCGGACAACATAGCTCTCTAAGCGTTCTTCCTTCGAGCCTTCCACCGTGCGAGCAAGGAAGGCGCGCGTCTCGTCGCGGAGTCGTTGGACCATGATCTGATCGGAGAGCGGCTGCCTGGCGATTGTTTCGAGATTCGAAAGGTCGAAATCCTTGAATCCAAAATTTACCTGCGTCGTCGGCAGCACGACGATTTCGGGAATCGAAATCGTGTGCATGACGATCTGTTTCGTGACTTTAGCGACGGTCGCTGCGACATCGGTTTTTCGTTCGAAACTTTCGAACCATCGCTGTTCAGGTGCCATGACCGCCTTCACGATGCTGGTGATTTCAGCCTGTATCTCTGGCGTGTCGAGTTTTTCGATCCCGGTCTTGATCCGGCGTTCGAACTCGCGCTGGATCACATCCCAAGCGACTTTCGCTACCTCACGCTCTTCCTGGGTCTCGAAGACGTAAGACGTTTGTTCGGATTCCTCAAACGCTCCCGCTTTTCCGGTAAGCATCGTTTCAACATTCGAAGGAGCTTCGACCACATGCGCGCCGAGATTCGACACGTCGCCGCTGCCGCCGACAATGACGGTCTTCCTAATCGAGATGAGCGAGTCCGGATCGCGCGCTGCCTTGATTACGTCGTCGAACCTGTCATGCGCGATGACGGTCAAGCGATCGACGGCTTCCACGCCCGTGCGCTGGCCATAAGGCAACCGCAGGCCACGTCCAAGCGTCTGCTCCGTCAGAATGTCGGAAGCCGATGCGCGCAATGGGACGATCGTGTAGAGGTTGGTTACGTCCCAGCCTTCCTTCAGTTTGTTGACGTGAATGACGATATCGGTCGTCGCATCATGCTCCAGTGCGACAAGCTTCTCGGTCGCCTCTTCAGTCTCCTCCGCGCGCGTTCCGGAATGAACCTCGATCACGCGACCCTGGTAGCGCCCCCGAAAGAAACCATCCGATTCCAGGTATCGCCGGATTTCGCTGGCGTGCGTGGTGTCTTGCGCCACGACCAACATGAAGGGATGGACAAGCTTGCGCCCGGTCTGTTGTGCATAGATCGCTAGCTCTGCCTTAGTGTTTTCATGGCAGTGAATCCCGTCCTCAAGCTTCATCCGTTCAAGCTGTTCCGGCGTGATGCTGTCGACGCGAAACCCTTCGCGAGTGGCGACGGCCGGGTCTTTCACATAGCCCTCGGCCATCGCCTGTCCAAGCGGGTAATCGAGAACCACGTTCTTGAACGCAACCGATTTGGCTCCAACCGAACGTGGTGTCGCCGTCAATTCGAGGCCGATAACAGGTTTCAGTTCGGCAATGGCGTTCATGCCCGCCTTGGCGCGATAGCGGTGCGCTTCGTCCATCAAGAGGACAAGGTCCGGAAGGGCCGACAGGTACTCGAAATAGGACTCGCCGATATATTCATGGAGCTTACGGATGCGCCCCTGCTCCTTGTTCACCTTGTCGATGTTGAAGATGAACACGATAGCGGTCTGGCCCAGAAGGTCGCCACGCACGGCGTAGCCGCGTTCCCAGTTGTCCCCGGTCTCGACTATGGGCGGAAGCTGCGCGAATTCAGCGATGCCCCGGAATACGTATTTTGAGGAGTTCTGCCGACTGAAATCGTCGACGAGCTTGTCGTAAATAGTGGTGTTCGGTGCGAGGATAAAGAAGTGCTTCGACCGTCCTGAGAGATAGAGATAGGCAATGAAAGCGCCCATGAGGCGCGTCTTGCCGACCCCTGTCGCAAGCGCGAAACAGAGCGACGGGAAATCGCGCTCGAAATCCGTCACCGTGGCATAGGTCGCCTTGATTGCGTCAAGTGCGACGACGGGATCAGCGCCCTTGGAAAATTCGATGGTGTTGAGCACGTCCGCCAAGATGTCGAGCGCCTCAGCCTGGGGCGTGCGCAGTGAAAGGCGAGCCTTTATCTGCTGAAGCAGCCGTTGGGAGGTCATGCCTCATCCTCCGCATTGTCAAAAAGCGGCAAGGCTGCCGCTGCGGCTTTGCCGCGCTTCGACGCGTCCGGCTCCGCCACCTCATCGAAATCCACCTTCTCCGGCAGGTTCGCAATTTTTAGCGAATAGTCGTCTCGACCCCATTCGCACTTCGCGAGGATTGAATGAGGAATCTTCTTCACCGTCAGGTTCGGAAAACTGTCTTCCTTCGCGTTAAAGGCCTTGCAGCAAACCAGCAGGCTGCGCTTGGATCCGACTTCCTCCGATAGCTTTTTCAGCGCGTCATAGGTCAGCGACTGGGTCGTCACGAATACGAAATCGCTTTCGGTCGAGTACCCGTGCCGCCAGTATTCGGCCGGGTCTTGGCTGGGCGCATAGGTGAAGCCTAGATGCTTGCAGAGCGCCTCGGCTAGCATGGCAGCATTGTATTCCTTGGATATAACCCAATTGCCGAAACGGTCTTTTTCCAGAAGCGACGGCGCAAGGCGATAGAACCGAAACCCGCCTCCGCCTTCCCATCCGGTCGCTGCCGTTATGCCGCCAGGATCATCGCCATCTATGACTTTCCTCAGCCTCGGGACAATGTGGGTGACAGCATGGTTGCCCAACTCGACCATGATCCAACGACGGCCCATTTTGTGCGCGACTGCCCCCGTGGTCCCGGACCCTGCGAATGAATCGAGGACGAGATCACCGGGACTAGTGGCAATGTGAAGAATCCGCTGAAGCAAGCGCTCGGGTTTTGGAGTGGCGAAGACATCATCCGGATTGAATGCCTTTACCTCGGTTTTGGCCTCATGATTATGCCCGACATCTGAACTTAGCCACACTGTCAGCGGTGGGGTTCCCGTATTCGACAACTCCGAAAGAAAGGTCTTTCGTGATGGCTGTGAAGTGCCGCCTTGTCCAAACCAAATCTCGCTGTTCTCGTCCATCCGTCGCAACGACTCTTCAGAGAATCTTGGAAAGGTTCCTGAAGGGGGCCGCCAAACGAACCCATTCTTGAACTGAAAGCTGAATCCTTTTGCCTTCGCGCTGCCGCTCTTCGCGTGCAGTGGTGTAGCCTTCCATGGACCTTTCGGATGATTGTCCGGATTTGAATATCGTGCATTCATTTCATCAGAGCGGGGCAGGCGATTGGGGGACCAACGTTCTCGCTCTTTTGCGTACACCAAAATATGATCGTGGTTGTCGCTGAAATACTTAGCGTCGTTGGAAACGGTATACTTTTTCTGCCAGACTACATTCGCGATAAAATTACCTCTACCAAACACCTCGTCGCACATAACTTTCAGATAATGCGCTTCGTTGTCATCAACGCTCACCCAGAAGGAACCGGTTGGCTCCAATAGATTGTAGAGAAGCTTAATTCGATCGTTTAGTAAATTTAGCCAAAGAGAATGCTCAACACCATCCTGGTATTGCTCAAATGCAGATCCGGTATTATACGGAGGGTCAATAAAAATGCACTTCACCATACCTCCGATCTCGTCTTGGAGGGATTTAAGCGCTAATAGATTATCGGCCTGAATCAGAGAGTTCGCATAAAGATCCCCAGTCTTCTTCTCGCTTGCGATATGCGAGAAATCATCATCTGGAACCAGAATACGTGGTTCGATCGAAGGCGATGAGCCTTTTCCAACCCAAGTTAGTTCTAGTTTTTTTGATCCGTTCATCATTTTTCCGACGTTAAAACCATCCGTATTGCCGCGCGATGGTGCTACCAGTCGCCCCATATCTTTCAGATTGACGTTTCAACCTAGAAAATTCTTTGGACTCCAAATGAAGGAACCCGAGTACGAAGGTGCCTCCAATTTTTGTCCGTTCAAATACGGCGACATACGGTGACCTGCCCAAACTGCCATCTGGATTTTTCGGTCTGAGCCCGACTTTCACCTCAGGAACTTCATCGTTCAGTTGAAGTCGCCACATGTGATTCTGCTGATACCGCATTTTGAGTTTAGCGACAGTCCCTGCCGAGGTTTTGAAATTGAAATATGAATCCTCTCCGCCGTTTGAGGAAAGCCCAAAGAAAAGCGCTTGCTCCGCTTTAAACTCAAGCTCCTTTCCCATCAACGTGATATTGCCACCCTCAATCCAGCACGTTGTGGCGAGCGCTGGATCTACTTCGGTTTGGTCGGAATCTAAAGCTTTCTTTACAGGAGGCTCTTTCTCATTCTTGCCTGTGGTCAGTCGCGCGATAGCGTCTCGGAGCGGTCGAATCTTTAGATAGGTTTGCTCGTATTCGCTCAATTTCTCCGCTGTAAGCTCCTCGCCGATGCTCCACAACTGCGACCAAGCCGCATCAAAGGCTTCAGTAGAATTCTTGCCTCCAGTGCCAATTGCGTTGGCCTCGCAATTCTTACGGAGAGCAGCACGAGTCAGATTGGCCGAACCGACAACTAGGAGGTTGGTCTCTTCCTTCGATGTTGACTTGAAAAAATACAGCTTGGGATGGAACCTCGCATCTTTGCTTGAGAGGCCTGCAACGCGAATTTGCGCTCCAGGAAGAGATTGAATCAACCTGAGAGCTCCGGGTTGGGTGATATAGTCATCTAGCCCCACGAGCCAATGCGTTTCAGGCGCATCCATCATCGTTAATGCGCCAAGCAATTCACGAACTCCCGAGACAGTGGCGTAGGCTGCGGCTACCCAGAACCCTGTACACGGGCGATGTTCACTCCATGCTCTGACTGCATTGCCAAGCGTTTCTGCCGTTCCAGCACTTTGGACTAAGACATCCATAGGCTGCTGCCCCCCGATAGCACCTCCCACCTCACCGTCAGCAATGGTGTTACCTTGGGCGTAATCGCCAGCTTCGCGGCGACCTCGTCGAGTTTGCTGTCGACCTCCTTCCGGATTTCGCGGAGCGTCTGGAAGGTCGACATTTTGAGGTCATCCCGCTCGCCTTCAAGCTTCTTGATCCGGCGTTCTTCCGCTACCTTCTCGACTAGCGGAATCGCCTGATTGGCCCGAAGTGCCCGCCGGGCGTTGCGCGCCTCCAGGTCCAGTTCCCTGACACGTATGTCATTCGATTTTTCGAGATCCTCGGCATAGGCTTCAAGCTTGACGGTTTCCTCTTCGAGCCATTTCCGGTTTTCGTCCTCGGCGGATTTTTGCGCAGCGCCCAACGCTTCCCTGTCGATCCCGGCCATGCGGTTGGCCGGATATTCGGCATCAATCGCCGCGATGGATGCGGGTATCTGGAACAAGCGCTCGGCCGTTTCGGAGGCCAGCACCTGCCCGTCGTCCGTCACGGCCGCAATGACAATGCTATCACGCGATCCCATTGCGGTCTCCGCCTTCAAAAGTGAAACCTTCAGCCAGCCACTCTTGCCGCCGACGTGCTCAAGGTCGGAAAGCCGGGGCTGGCCGTCGGCTCGGTAGACCTTGTAGTCGAAGGCAAGTTTCGTTTCCGGTAGGTCGCGTGTGCGGGCAACCTCGACCAGGCGATCGGCCAGTGTTCCGTCTCCCAAACGAAAAAATTGCCAACCTTGCTCGTCCGCTTGGGGCCAAGCGGTCGACCACGTTTTCCCGTCATGATCGAACCGGGCAATTCCGTCGGTGTGGAATTTCGCTTCCGGAAGCTCGGCGCGCGCCAGCAACCATAGGCGGCGCTCGAAATCGGACATGGTGCGTTCGATTTCCGTTCCCCGCTGCCGGAGCATGTCCACGATCGACGCGTCGAACAGGTCGAACAGTTGCTGGCGGGTCTCGGCCATATCGGCTTTGATCTGCTCTTCAAGCTCGGATTCGAGCTTCTTGAACGCCTCGTCTACCTGCGCTTCTGTCCGGCAACTTTGGACTACGGCCAAGACCTTCCTTTCGAAATCGATGCCAGATTCGATAGAGCCGAGAACCTGATCGCTCGCCCCGAACAGGCCGTCGAACAGGTTGAACTTGAATTTTAGAAGATCGTGAATCCGTTTTTCCGCCTGGTTTTTCAGGTTCAGCATGTTCACGACTGTTACGTCGATCTTCTGGCCGTAACGATGACAACGGCCAATGCGCTGCTCTATGCGCTGGGGATTCCAAGGCAGGTCGAAGTTGATGATCAGGGAACAGAATTGCAGGTTGATGCCTTCCGCGCCGGATTCCGTCGCGATGAGAATCGACTTGTCGTCCGACTTGAAGGCGCTCACGATGGCCGACTTCATGTCCGCGCTTTTCGAACCGGAGACAGCGTCCGTGCCTTCCTTCTCCTTCTTCCAGGCCGCGTAAACCTTCTGGCTCTCCTTGTCGCTGTTGCTACCATTCATCAGCACGATCTGCCCGTCATACCCGCTCTGCGACAGGATTTCAGCAAGGTAGCGCTGTGTACGGACGGACTCGGTGAAGATGACAGCTTTTCGCTTGCCGCCACGCGCGACCACTTCGTCGAGCACGCCCGGAAGCTGGCTAAGAAGCTTGTCGCCTTTCGAGTTAGAGCCGATGGAACGAGCAAGGGCAAGGTAGCCGTCAAGCTCTGCTATCTCGGCGGCCAGTTTCTTCGGATCGATGGCATCGGACGATGCGTCGCCCTCGTCGTCTTTTTCGCCCTGACCATTCTCCGCAGCCAACATAGCGTCGTCCGCGATTTCCTCGCCGACCTCCGCCGTGTCGTCGATGTCTTCAACGACGCTCTCATCGGCCACTTGGTTCTTCCGAAGCCTGCCAATGACATTTTCCAGAAACATGGTGATGGCAGCGACGGACGAACCGAGCGTCTTGCGCGCGCCGATCAAAACGAGTTGGTTCGGCTTGGAGCCGAACGCGATGGATTCCGGATTCTGGAGGTAAGCGGAAACACCCTCGTACAGCCGCGCTTCGGTGTCATGCGGTTCGAAATCGAATGTGACCGCGAGTCGGTTGGTATAGTTTACATGTCCTGCCGCCTGCACGTCGCGGCGCAAGTGCCGCTTGTAGAGCGGAGCCAATCGTCGCCGTAGGCTCTGCAAGGCGATCCGGTCGGCCGCTCGGCCGTACATCGTCCGGAACGCATGCTCGTCGCCAAAGAAATTGTCGTCGATGACGGAAACTAGCCCGAATAGTTCCATCAAGGAGTTTTGCAACGGCGTGGCCGTCAACAAGACCTTCAGCCGCGACGCAAGAGCATCCCGCAGCTTCTTCGCCTGCGCCGAACCACCTTTCTTGTAAACGTTGCGGAGCCTGTGAGCCTCATCGATGATAACCACATCCCAACCGACCCGGTGAACGTCATCTGATTTGCTAGCGGCGTACTGATACGACGTGATTACGATCGCAGCGGGATTTTCAAAAGGATGGTGGTGTCCAGCTTTGACCGTTTCCTTGTAGGTCTTCGAGTCCAGGATGACGCTCGGGAGCGAGAACTTTTCCTGAAGCTCCTGCTGCCACTGGGTGCGCAGCGATGCGGGGACGATGAGTAGGATGCTGCGGCGGCGCTCGGCCCATTTCTGCGCGATGACCAAACAGGCTTCGATCGTTTTGCCAAGCCCGACCTCATCGGCAAGGATCACCCCTTTTGACAGCGGAGAATGCAGCGCGAAGCGTGCGGCTTCGACCTGATGCGGCTTCATGTCGACGCGAGCGGTGGAAAGAGACTTGGCGAAGGCTTCGTCGGATCGGCCCTCCAGCATGATACGGTTGGCGAAATATTTGCTGTGATAGTGTGTATAGTTGGTCATTGGGTGCCCACCCGAGAATCGCGGGCCATATGAACAGGATGGATTGATTCAGACAAGCGCCGGGTTGATCACTGGAGTCGGTTCACTCCGAATGCCACAGAATGATTGCAGCGGCGCTAGCAAGGGCAAAAAAGTCGCCTAAGTCCTCGGCAGCGATCAGCCATTCTTTGCAGACATCGAAAGCGGCGAGCGCCGCGTCAATCTCGTTGAACTCATGGATACCGCCAAGATCTTTGCGCTGGTGCGCGATCTCCAAGACAGCCGGATTGACGCTGACAGCGAGCGAGCAACGTGCATGAGATGAATTTCTTAGACCCTTGTGAATCTTAGTAGGCACAAACTATTTGCATACCAACCCCACGCTTCGCGATAGGGTCGTGGCCGGCCGTGTTAGCTGCGCTGGACACCGGCAATATTGTTCGGAGGGAAAGGCGCTCTTCGGAAAACGTCGACGATATGAGCCCCCTGCTGGGCACGTAGCATCGCGGCCAAGTCAAATGGCTGCGTGGCGAGGGCACAAAACCACTCCTCTCCAGTTACGGCGTATCTATCTACGATCCGGTTCCAAGGATCAGGTTGCCGGAACCGGCGATGCAAGGCCGTGTGAATTGGCCGGCTAATCGGATATGGCGACCATGGAGAATAGTAGTTCTCGCAGTGGGTTTGAAGGCTCTCTGTGGAGCCCGAGATCGAGCAACGCTGGGGCTTTTGCAGCAAGCCCTTGTCGGTGAAGTGGTGTATCAATTGCCAGCCGCGAACTCGCTCCTCATGAGTGAAGCCATTGTAGGCAGGCATCTGGGGCCACCTCCAATCCGGAAGGCCAACGGGCTCAAACAGGCCCATAGAGTTTGCAACTGGATTCAAAATCTAACCCTGAGAGAGACCGAACTTTGCTAACCATATTGCTATACAAATTGCGATACAGAAACCCGTTAAATTACTGATTTTATCTAATATTATATTTGACATGGCTCCGGCCCGGGGAGCCACTTAATCCAGAAAAGTCTTGAAACCCAAGGACTACAAGGGTTTCCGCTTCCCCAGAGATACACCGCGCGATACACTGCGGGGTACACTGAGCTATGAAGATTGACGTGAAGCACATACAGAAACGAGGCGTCGCCGGCTGGCGTTATCGGCGGAAAATTCCGAAGAAGCTCCAGGCCGCTGCGGGCAAGTTGGAAATCCTGGTCCCGCTCGGGGCGACCGAACATCAAGCACTGAAGGCCTACCCCAAGGTGCATGCCCAGGCAGAGCAGCAGTTGCGCCTTTGGTCGCGGCCGCACGATGCGCAAACCCTAGGCAGCTTGGTTGGCACCCCCACCTTGACCGACTTTGAGCACCATAGGCTGAACCGCACACGCCTTCGCGCGCTCAGTCTCGACCCCGAATGGACCGGTCCAGAGGACGAGGATGACCCCGAGGCGCTAGCTCGGGAGCTGATCGCGGAGCAGATTGCTGAGAAATATCCAGTGGACGACCGAGGCAATCCCGTTGGCATAGAGTCGGCGGACCGCGCCCTGATCCACGCCCTTGTCCTTGGTCAAAATCAACAGCGCCATGCCCCGACCTTGGAAGATGCCAGGAGGCTGTACCTCAAAGAGAAGGTTGGCACCGACGAAACAAAGAAGATGGAGCTTGAGCGAGTGTTCAAGCTCGTCAGCGCGGCGCTTGGCAAGGACAGGACACTAAGCAACCTCAAGCGGGAAGACGCCAAAGAGGTCAGGGACCACATGCTCGATGGCCGCAAAGCGTCGTCCGTGGACCGCTACTTGAATGTGGTCCGTGCGATGATCAACCACGCCATCAGAGAATTTGACCTCACCGGGGTCACCAATCCCTTCATGAACTTGGAGGCCGCGCCCAAGGACAAGGCAGAGCCTGATAAAGACAAACGCCGGCCCTTCACCCTTGATGAGGCTGCCGCCATCTCGGGCCGCCTTGTGTCACACGCCAAGACCGACCTCCAGCACATCTGGCGCATTCTTAAAGGGACTGGATGTCGCCTCGCCGAGGTCTCGGGTCTGCGGGTCGCAGACGTGCATCTCGAACATGCCATCCCGCACATCACGGTCGAGTGGCATGACGACCGCCGCATTAAGAATGCAGTGTCGCGCCGTAACGTGCCCTTGATCGGGGACGCATTGGACGCTGCAACAGAAGCCAAAGCTGCGGCGGGCAACGCGGCGATGCTGTTCCCAACCTACGGCAGGCCCAAGGGTGCGTCCTCAGCGTCTGCTGCTTTGGGAAAGCACGTTCGGGCTTGTGTAACGGACCCGAAGGCTACCACCCACTCGCTTCGCCACCTCATGAAGGATCGCCTACGCTTGGCCGGCGTCACGAAGTCGGACCAAGACATTGTTCTGGGCCATTCCTCAGGCAGCGTTGGGGAGGACTACGGTGGCGACGAGGCAAGACTTGAGATGGCCAGACGGGCGCTTGAGAAGGCTAACTCGCTCTGATCCAGTCCGGTTCTGCCTGGGGCCGCTCACTCGTTGCGCCACCGAATGGAGGACTTGCTGGTGATCGCTTGGGTCCCCGAGAAGCTCAAGCGGTCGATCATGGGCCACTCAGGGGGCGGCGCTGGGGACAACTACGGTGGCGAAGAGGGGCGGCTTAGGGTTGCAACTGAGGCGACGGAGAAGGCCTTCGCTGCGGTTGGCTAAGATAGTCGTCGCTTCCCCTCGCGGACGTTGTACTGCGCTAGCGCATAACTTTGCTGGTCTCAGCGATGATCTTGGGGATCTGCCCAATCGCAATCGTGTAGCTGAACCGCGCCACACCTTTTGCCTGCTTGTGCCTTGGCAGGCTGCGGACGACCCAGTCGTAAGTGCCCGACACCATGCATCGCTCATTGGCACAGGTGACTATGACGCTCTCGTCGTGGAGATTGTATCCCCGTTCCGGCCATCGTTGGAAATAGCTTCTCTTGTCGGCGATGATCGAGCTTAGGTCCGTTGGCTTTCCGTAATAATCGACGATGCCAGCATACGAATTTTGAACCTGAGCGATCGCCAAATCTGCGTTGTCGCCATGGTGCTCGATGAGCCCCTTGATAAATGCTACCGCCGCGCTCTCTAGCTGCCGCTCGTCTGCGCTGGCTTCAGCCGGGGCCGGAGTGGGCATTGGCGACACACGCGACGTGTCAACGGACGGCGGCGTGGTGGAAATGTTGGTTACGCGCAGTTCAGCCATCTCACTGGCGGAGAGATATCGCATATCAGACCTGTCGTAACTCAATGCTACGGCCATCAACTTGGGGTCCACGCCCATCTCGGACATGTAGGACATGATATCGGCAGTTACGGCTTGAACGTTCGCCACAGCCTCGTCGGTAGACATCCCGCTCTCTGGGGCGAAGGATGAGCGGTGAACACCAATAGAGCCCGGATCGGCAACACGGCGAACGCCACCCATGAAAGCCAAGGAGCAAGCCGACGCGCACTGCAACTGCCGGACTTGAAGCGTGTCAAGGCCGGCTGCCCGGATCATACGTCCAAGTTGCATTGCACTTCCGATACTACCCCCCTGCGAGTCGAATACGACCACTCTAGCCCCACTGCTTGTGACAGCGCGGCTAAACTCATTCAGAGGTTCGTTGACCCCAAATTCACCGGAGACGATGAGAAACGGAAGTTCGCCCGACGACGATACCGGCTTGTATTCCAGAGCCTTGGCCGACCATGTTGCGGCCGCGATAATTGACGCAACAGCTAAAACTCTCAAAACTGAACGCATAACTGGCTACCCTACCCTGCCCGTCACAAGTAAGATCCAGTTGAAGCGCCATTTCAAGCGCCAACTGTGAAAGGTTCGATTTATGGTCAAAGAACTGATTGACGCCTCAATGATCTGGCACGGGTATTAGAAACTATGTGCAACCTCTACAATATCGCCACGTCGCAAGAGGCCATCCGAGCCGGCTTTGCGGGACATGTTGGGGAACTTTGAGCCGTCCATAGACTTCGATCCCGGCGGTTCGACCCGGTGGTTCGCTATCCCATACCCCTCCGCTCCTGCCTTAGGCCGCCCTCAGGAACGGGACGGTAATGGCAGCGGCGAGGCGCGGCCTGAGGTGAAGCGGAGAATATCGTCGGCTTTCGTAAAGGTACGCGGACCGTCGCCTTGTATGCAAGGAGCTGGAGGACTAACGTTCCAATCCTTGAAAATCATCAACGTGGACGCGACATTTGGATGCTTACCTAGCGATCGCTGAGTCTATCCTTCGGATCGAACGGAGACCCTTGAGTCCCCGCGCGATGTTGGCTGCTGCCTATCGCCTCGGCTACGTGCCAACCCACTTGCACGGACGGACGCAGCATAAGACGCTCGGAGCTAGGTTGAGCGAAGACATCATCTCTCATCGCGACAACAGCCTTTTCTTTAGGACAAAGCCAGGGCGCTTTTTCCTTAGGGAGTTCCTCACTGACGACACCATTCCCGAGGACCACAGGCAACCGATCGCTACTCGACGCCGCATGCGCGAACTATTGCGCGGGCCTGCTCTCGCAGTTGACGTTAGCGACCTTGCCCTGATCGCGGAAGTCGGCAGACCAATTGAACCGGAAATAGTATTCGGCCTGCTACGCTCGAACCGCTACCGTTACGACAATCCAAAGGCAAAGCGACCCAGCAGCGTCTTTCTTTGGTCTTTTGTGTCGGTGCGCCGCGACCGCGAGGTCCTGAGCTACAGGCTCGGCCGCTACCGCGATGACCGTGATGCATTCATGGCGAGACGTTCAGTTGGATTTTCGACTCTCGTTCATCTTGAGCAACGGACATTGTTCAATGACGACTTCGGAATTGTGGACTCGGGTGTCCAAGCAGCAAAAGTTGACCTCGATGTTCCCGAGATTAGAACGCCGGCCAGTGTCAACCGGCTTGCTGCTCACCTAAGGTATTTTATGTGGGTTTCGCATGGTGAGGGGCAGAATGAACTGCTCGCGATTATTTCGTTCGAATGCCCACACTGGTTTCATCCTGAACGGCGGCGACTGGCGTTGAACGACCTGACTTGGCTCGACTTGCGCACTCCTGTGAATAACGTCGATGATTTCGACCCATGGTCACGATACGTGTTACTGACAACGGATCGAAACCTGTCAGCCGGCTGAAAACTTGGCATCATCGTCGCTCATCTTATCGGGGCCAAGCGTTGCGTATGTGAAGTCGCAGCTGGAAACGTCAGACTCTGCGCGAACGAAGCGTGCACTACAATATATTTGCCGAATATACAGACTTGGCTATCGGATCGTCCAAAGCGAACTTCTTGGCGTTCAGCAATCAATCGTCGGCATTCTTTACACCCGAAAATCGGACGAAAAGCTGAGGCGTTGGGCCTTGAATGCATTGGCGAGATGCGGAACGGCGGCTGTCAGCCTCGAATGTGTGATGGGAGTTTTCAAGGAATTTAGTTCCGACCCGCAGACTGCAGCGGCAGCCATCGCCGCGATTTACAGGATGAAGCGAGACGCGACCAAAGCGATAGACGATCTCGATCTCTTCGACCCGCAAATGCGAGTCCTTGCGGCCCTGCAGCATGTGGAACATACAAAACTGGACCTGACGGGCATTCCGGTCGACATTGAGAAGGCGTCGGCGGACGTCCTCAAACTTGGCTTAATCGTTGTCGGCTTGAACAGAGCCCCTCACAATCTCTTTCATCCACGGCACAGTAATTCCGAAATCGTCAAAGCGCTCGGCGCTTACGACGACGATATTGTCGTCCAGTATACCGTTTGGGCCGTGGCCGAGAACGACAACCTATCTATTGACGATCTGGGTATCCCGCTCAGTTCGGTGGAGAGCAGGCCACCAAATGTACGTGGCTGGATGTATCGCGCGATCGCCATGCACGCTAACGCTGCCGATCACCAGGATTACATTGCCAACGGCGCCGGCGACGATGAGGCTGAGGTCCGCCTCGCTTTGGCTATCGGGCTAAAGGATACCTATTACGACGGGCTCGAGGCTTTGGCGCACGATTGGTTCATGACCGAGGCGGACAGTGAGATTGCTCATACACTCATGGACCACATGGTGCGCCATGCGGATCGGTCGCCAACATATGAATGTACTGTGCTCGACTTCTACGAAAGAGAGGCGCAAAACTCTCTCCTGCGTCGGAGGATCGAAGGACACGCCGCCAAGACCGAACTCTACAGCAAGCTCATGCGTATATCATTCGACGGTTCCGACGACTTATTCAGGAGCATTAACGTGACCAACAATACCACGAATATATCTGGCGGCATTAATGCCGGAGCTGTTTCAATGGGTGGCGATGCGACGAACACGGGGGAGATCAATGTTAATTACCAGCCGCAAACGATAGAGCTGATCCAGGCCGAGCTTTCCAAGGCGATCAAAGCCATACACGACTCCGGCGTTGCCCCCGAGCTTAAGGAGCATGCGCTTGAACACGTGAAGGCGGCCCAAATAGAGCCCACACCCGATAAATTGAAGAAAGCGGTCGACGTCCTTGGCAAAGTCGAGGACGGGGCGAAGAAGATATCGGGAATTTCGACAGCAGCAGTTGCCATCGGAACTACCGCTATCGCGCTTGCCAAACTCATGGGCTATGTGCCCTGAGCTTCGTGAGCTCATCGTCCTTTCATTGATAGAGCCGCATCACTGCTCATGATCGCTGCCAAATCCTCAGCGTACGGGTGGTCGAGGTGTTCAGCCGGCCACCTCCATGCATCAGCAGGCTGCCCGGTGACAGGCCGTTCTCAGGATCAAGGAAGATCGGCGGGTGCCGAGAAGGCGTTGGCAGTGTGGGGGTTTTAAGCGCAGCCTACCCACACCAAGGGCGTGGCGTCGGCGGACAGCTTGTAGAGCCACAGACGAACGGTACAGCCAGCCCCTCTGACACCAATATGTCGCCCACATCCTGGCCATCGGCAAAGAGAGAGCCGCAACTTCGCCCGTAGTTGCACTTGCCGGTGCCCTCAGTGCCTGCCGGGCAGGAACATGGAACCATCTTCAGCTCCAGCTTCGCCGCAGCCACCAACTCTTTGAGGCGCGCCTTTGCTCGCTGACCAAGGTCTGCCTCAGCGTCGCACCTCGGCTGGATGCTCTCAGGCGCATTGAAGCCCACCAGCCGGGTCCCCTTGTCGGAACCGTTGAGGCGAATGGTGTCGCCGTCGGTGATAGTGAACTGCGAGCTTGCGAGCGGCGCCCGGTCTCCCGTGCCTGATCTCGCGAAGGACGGCATGGTGGGCCAAGAGATGTGCTCGCCCTTCTCGACGTATGAGTAGATCAGCGAACCGACGATCAGCGCCAGCGCGAAACCGAAGGCTCTGGTGAACCGCGCCGCCAAGTATCTCACCTCCCTAGCGACCCGGCTGCCTGGTCGCCGTGGCTCCCAATGCGGCGACGAAGTGGGACGGTATGGGGCTGTTTGGCTCCGCTCGAAGTTGCTCGATGGCGCGGAGCCTATTATCTCATAGAGCTTCGCAAACTGCTTTGGGCTTAGCCGTGTGCGTGGGCCGTACTTCGCCAGCCGGACGTGCATGTCGAGCAGGAATTGCCGCTGCCATAGGGTAAGACGGCCGCGAGTAAGCACAGCCTCGACACGGGACTTCAGGTCGTCCTCGGTCTCCAATCCGATACCTCACGCCTGCCTTACAATACTGCGCAGGCGGTTGGGTGTGAATAGGCGTACGCACCGGGCGGAAAGTTGCACCTCGGAGAGGCCTATCTGGAACACCGACGACCTAATCGCCTTCCGTCAAGGCTCCCCTCTAGGCCCCCCCTGACGTTCTCCCAGGTGTGGCTTAGGGGGATCAGGTACCTAGTAGTCCAAGCCAAGATGGCCTACAGCGTTGTTTCCCACGGAGTACAACGCAATGACCGATGAGCCGCTGCCAATCGCCCAGGCGTCACCCAGCAAGCCGCTCGCGTTCGGAGGCGGAATGGTTATCGGGGCGCTTGGCGGTCTCGTAGGTCTCGGCGGCGCTGAGTTCAGATTGCCGCTGCTGATCGGCCTGTTCAACTTTGGTGCGCTGGAGGCCGTGATCCTGAACAAGGCCATGAGCCTGATCGTGGTGGCAACCGCGTTGCCGTTCAGGGCTCAGACAGTCCCGTTCGGGGAGATCGCTTCACATTGGCCGATCATAGCGAACCTCCTGGCTGGAAGCCTAATAGGTGCCTGGCTCGGGGCCGGATGGGCGACCCGCCTTCGAGCTGAGACCCTCTACAAGACCATCTCGATCATACTCTTCCTCATCGCAGGGGTGCTGTTGTTCGGCCATAACGCTCATGCCAACAGTGCCTTGCTCAGCGGTCCAGCACAGTTGATCGCAGGGGTCTTCGCTGGGTTCATCATAGGCATCGTTGCGGCGCTGCTCGGGGTCGCTGGTGGCGAACTGCTGATCCCAACGCTGATACTGTTGTTCGGGGCCGACATTAAGCTCGCCGGCAGTCTCTCGCTTGCCGTGAGCTTGCCGACCATGATTGTCGGGTTCGCTCGCTACAGCCGCGACCAGAGCTTCTCAGTCATCCGACGCAACATCGCGTTCGTATTGGTCATGGCCTGCGGCTCGGTTGTCGGGACGTTCCTGGGCGGGCAGATGCTTGGATTTGTGCCGAGCGGTGTGCTGCTGCCCCTGCTGGCTGCCATCTTGGTGATTTCAGCGGTCAAGGTCTGGCGTCACTGACGACGCAACATCCCTTCTTCCTCGGCAGCTTCCTCGAATGCTTGCCGAACGTCCTCTGGTGACGCCCGGTCCTCGAACGCGTCGATGCAGGCCTGCACCGCCTTGTTCCACTTCGGCCCCTTCCTGGGCCACTTCATGAGTTCCTCGGCCGCCCCCTCAACGTGACTGATGCCTGCCGTGATGCCGACCCTATCGGACCTCACGTAGACCGGAGGGTTGAACCAATGGAGAGCCATCAGAAGTCACCTCGGTCGACCCTACGTTTCAGGTCTGCAGCATTCAAAAGGTCGACCAGATCGTCGGCATACTCCATGTCGAGACCTGTGGCTGGATGACCATCAGGCTCAGCCGGCTGCCCGGTGAACACGTCGAACACCGTCCAGGTCCCATTCGGTTCCTTCTTGAGGTCGTACCGCTGCTGGGCCATCTGGGACCTCTTGGGTGGCAGCCTTTTGGGCTTGATCGATTGCATCAAGAAGCGAGGCTAGTGTTGGGGGTAGCTCAGGGTCAACCGTCAGGCCGAAGGCCTTCTGTATGTCTCGACGATTGTCCCCGTTGCGTATCGATTCACGAAGGTGGTCGGCCACGGTCTTGTGACCGGCTTTGTCGCGCTTGGCCATGAAGCTGTCCCCTAAACCCCTAAATTATTGTGTGACAAAAGCTCCGTTTAACGGCGCTCAACGTATTGTCAGACAATTGGTTCCATTAGGAGGTCGGAATATTTGATAGTAAAATGTGAGCGGGTGATCGGACAACTGGCACGCGCGCCGTCCCCCCGTGGGGGTGCCTCCCGGCCGTCATTGATCCGCGCCCGCGTGGGACGTGATGCGCGCGTGATCGCGGGCGTTCTCCCACACAATTCCCCACATGCAACGCGCAACACCATGCAATCCAAGGCTTGCCAAAGGATATGATATCCCTTCGATGCATTGGGAGGGTGCCAAGGGTGCGCCAAAGGGCGCCGACAGGTAGCCGGAAGGGTGCGCTATGTTTCGCCACTTGTCCGGCAATCGGTGTATTTGTCGGACACAAGGGTGTAGGGTGCCCGATGATCGCTGACCCATGCTTCCAAATCGTCTTATCCGGCGCGCTTCGCCACACCCTCGTTGAGACCCGTGTTAACATGGTTCGAGCGCGCGCCGCTCTTGCCGAAGCTCGCATGATCGTGAGGGATGACACTGCGCGCCGCTACCATGTGCGCCTAGGTCTCACCCTAAAGAAACCCTTTCGGCACCCTTGATCGGCCCCTAGCTCCGCGCGTTACGGCGGCGACCCATTCTTTTCCGTCCACAAACCTATACCTTTGTGAACATGCCGCTTGACATGTACACTTATCGTCCACTAAGTGATGTTCACCAACACTCTTAGAGGAAAGTGCACATGATCATCGGATACGCCCGTGTTAGCTCGACCGGACAAGACCTCGACACCCAGCTTGAGAAGCTCACGTCTGCCGGGGCCGAGAAGGTCTTCAGCGAGAAGAGGTCCGGCTTGGACGAGACGAGGCCGGAGCTTGAGAAGGCGCTGGAGTTTGCCCGTGACGGTGACGTGTTTGTGGTGACCAAGGTGGACCGGCTGGCAAGATCGGCGGCACACCTCCACCAGATCGTCAGGGACCTCGATAAGAAGGGTGTCGGCTTCAAGGTGTTAGATGACGCCTCGCTGGACACGACCACCCGAACTGGCAAGCTCGTGTTCGGCATCCTCGCCAGCATTGCAGAGTTTGAGACGGCGCTTCGTAAGGAGCGGCAGATGGAAGGCATCGCCAAGGCGAAGGCCAAGGCAGAAGCCCAAGGCGAGCCGTGGAAGACTGGCAGGCCCGTGACGCTCGACCATGATCGGATCAAGGCCCTGAAGGCCGAGGGGCGCTCTGTGAGGCAGATTGCCAAGGAAGCCGGGTGTTCACCTTCAGCGGTCCAGAAGGTGCTGGCCGTGTTGGCCTGACGTTTCCATAAAGTATGGAGCGAGTGCTGAATAGGGAGGCGATTACCCCACCCACTAGCACAGGAGGGTGGCAGTCAGCCCACTAGCCCTACGAAGGCGCAAATAGGGTGACCACTAGCACTACGAGGGCGATAAGGCCCCCACTAGCACTGTGAAAGCGGCCCCATAGGGACACCACTAGCACTATGAAGGCGATAGGGTGACCACTAGGACCACGGGGCGATTAGACCCCATACCCCCACCACTAGCACGGTGAAGGCGAATACCCCCTCCACTAGCACTACCCAACGCTCTTCACCCAAGCTGCCCCGTGCAGTTCTCCCCTGTTGCGACCGCCTGTTGCCCTGTTCGGCTCTTCCGGGAGACAGGATGTGGCGCTTGTCGGGGCAGCTTTGGTGAGGCGCGTGTGTCCCTCTATCTGTCCTCCGATTTTGTATGAAATCACCCGTCAATTATTTTGTATGAAGCACCACGAAAGGAGCCAACATGACCGTCTTCCGTCCCGTCGAGGCGGATTTCTCCGAGGTCTCGGATCACTGGACTGCCGAGGTTGAGGCATTTCAAAGGAAAGGCCCCCGGTGGACAACCCAACGCTACCAAGAGGCCACCCGCAAGGACACTGAACGTGCGCCAGAGTTCAACCATAAGGCCACCCTCGTCCTATGTGCTGAGGGCTTCTCACAGCCCGCATCAGCGAAGGTGCTGGGGATCACCGACCGTGCTGTTCGGTCTCACCTGTCGCGCCCATGCGAGGCTCTGGAAGCTGAACGCGAGCGGATGGCTTGGCGGGGCCGTGTACAGCACCATGAGGTGACCAAGCGCGGGCGCGCTCCGTTCGATGTCTGGGCTCACCTGAAGGCGGGTAAGGCTCCCGTGGTCGCTGATCTTCTCGGCTTCGATCCGTGGACAGCCGAGGGCATCGGGGCAAGCACCCGCGAGAGGGTCGCTTTCTACATCGTGGACGGATGGTCACAGGCTGAGATTGCCAGACTGCTGGGCATCTCCAAGCAGGCGGTATCGAAGCATGCTGCCGCTATCAGGAGATTGTTCAAACCGAAACGAACCCGGAAGTTAGGAAGTCGGCCAAACCTGATTTCACAACGCTAACAATGACATGAATGGTTGACTACCTACTATAGGGCTTCCACTCAGGGACCTTCACTTCGGGTGTTACCTTGGTCAGCCCCTTCGGGTTCCTATCGTCGATAGGTTTATCCGAAGATAACACCAAGGTTCTCCTGAGTTGCTCAGGGACATAAGACACACCCTCTAGAAAACCCTCTGTAACAGAGAAACCCTAGAGACACCCTTATATCAGGATGTCATTGGTCGCTTCGCTCCGAAGACCATGGAATATGTCTCCTGAGTACCTGATCACCCTCAGTACTGCTTCGCTCACAGCTTTGGTCTATTCTCTGGGTTTCCCTTGTTCCAAGGCCATAGCCAGAGGGAACTCCAAAGGACGCATGAAGTCTGTCCACCTGATGCTTGGATGACTGATGATCTCCCTCCACAGGTCTTCACCCTTCCACGTCAACCTGAGGCGTCCCTTTAAGGGAGGCCTTCGAATGTCACCACCAACACTTACCCGAAAGGATCACAATGAACATCACCACAGGAGCCGACCCCTATCATGTCGACTGAGGCCGACCGCATTGCATGGCGAATACACGGTCGAGAATGGCGAGCAGCGAACCCAGAGCGCGCTAAGCAGATCAGCCGGGAATGGTATCACCGCAACAAGGCTCGCGTTGCCGAGGTGCGGAAGATGAAGCGAGAGGCCGCCCGTCTGGTGAAGGGGACAGCCAATGGCTGAGACAACCCGCCAGATCACCCCGGCAATCCGCGTTGTCGAGACCGACCGTGAATGGATCATTCAGGCAGCTGAAATAAAACGAACCCGGAGGCGGGGAGCGGAGCCGACCGGCAAATGGATCGACCGCGCATACATCACCAGTCGGTCAATGCTGAACTTGGAACTGAGGCGGATGGTCGGGGCGAAAGGGAGCCTTCTCGGACATGTTGAGCAAGGCGTGCTGGACTGGCTCAACAGGCTGCCGGTTCGGCATCCGGCACGAGACCGGGAGTCCAGCGTCATTGATATGCTGGAGGCGTCTACGCCAGGTAGCGAGCATGGGGAGACCTTCCATGACCACCTGCCGCTGATCGTGAAGCACGGCCCGCTTAGGTGGCGCAACGACCGGAATGCCCGCTTTGAGCCCTGACCAAATCAAGCGGGATTGGGTTTCGACCTACCCGAACCGTGAGGCAGCCCTTGCCTTGGTCGAGTGGCTGAAGGCAGACAACTGGGAGCGCGTCTCAGAGCTTGACCGGAGGCTGACAGAAGTCGGCATCGACTGGACGGGCAGTTTCCAAGAGGCTGCCGAGCGGTGCTTTGAGGTCTACGGCTACCCCGATTTGGAAGCCGTGGCGGTTGCCCGGAGGGTCGCCGAGGTGTCGCTGCGGCCGACCCGCTCAGCGCCACGGGGAGGGCCCACCGGAGTCAGCGCCGGCCGTTCCCGTCCAGTCACCCCAGCCACACCTAGCGCGCGTCCTGAAGGCGCGCAGACGATGACCTACGGCTTCACGCCACGGCGCTGATCCACCCAGCATCATCAAGCCCAACCCGCACCCGGAGCACTGACGCGCCGGGTCGATCAACCACGACCAGATTTGAAGGAATGAACGACATGAACGATTTCAACAAGGCCAGCGGCCTCATCACCACCGGCTCAACTGACATCCGCGCTCAGGAAGCGCGAGACCGACAGACCCTTGAAAACCGGGTGGCTCAGATGCGGCGTGATCATGCGCAATCCGAGAAGGACCGGCAGGAGGCGGCTCTCCAAGAGCGTATCGCCCAGCAGACGGAAGCCGGCTTGCGGGCCAATCAACAGCTTCAGGCAAAGCGAATGGGGATCGTCAATACCGGGCAGGCCATGACCGATGGCCAGAAGGCGCAGATTGCGGCAGCAAAGCCCATGA
Source organism: Mesorhizobium sp. Primo-A (assembly GCF_003997175.1). Classification (NCBI taxonomy): domain Bacteria; kingdom Pseudomonadati; phylum Pseudomonadota; class Alphaproteobacteria; order Hyphomicrobiales; family Phyllobacteriaceae; genus Mesorhizobium; species Mesorhizobium sp. Primo-A. Next base: position 174,548 of record NZ_RZTG01000013.1, on the reverse strand, counting down.
ACGGCTCCGCACCGCAGGCCCTTGTGGATCAGCTTGCGGTGACCGTTGGCGGCATCCAGTTAGGACCCCAGCAAGCCAAGGACATGGCGGCTCGCGGGGAGATCAGCCAGGGCGATTACGTCGCCGCAGTGAACGCGGCTCTGGTCCCATACGGCTATTCTTTCAGGTAGCCACGGAGGCCGAGAGTGACGGGGCGGTTGATGCCGCTCCGTTGCCTACCGTGGATGGGAAGACCGACGAGACCAACGACACTGAGGAATTGACCGACGACGAGAAGGAAGAGAAGCAACATGCCGAGTTTGTGCGCATGGCCGATCAGAGCCTTGATCGCTTCAGGGACACCCATAGCGAGGCCCAGCAGCAATTCATCGTGGACGCCTATGTCGAGACCGGAGAAATCCTTACCGGCGAAGGCTACGGCATTGACGAGGTGGAAGCGGCTGTTGTCGAAACTGCATTTACTCAGCACCTCGATAGGAACGTGCTGCGGCAGCATGGGCTGACACTGGCGACGTACTTCGAGCATGTCGATGAGGCCGACTACCCGGCACTGCGCAGGGCTGCGGCCAAAGGTGAATGGCACGTCTTCCACGGGCATGCCCAAGCCATAGCAGCGGCCCGCAGAGACGGTTCGGCTTACAGCGAGTAACCATAGCAGCACCTTTCCTACCCCCGATGCATCGCCCCAAGAGGTGTGTCGGGGTTGGGATTTTCAGAGCCCAAGCCCGCCGCGCCGCGCGCGTCTCCACAACCAATCGCCCAGGGGCCTTGCGTCTCCTCGCCGACAGCCCCCGGCATCTACGCTAGCAACCGGAGGGGTCAGCTCGCCATTGCGGGGAGCCCAAGCCACTCAGGGCTTGTGTATTCATGAATGTGGTTGCTTGTTCGGTCCGCACCCGGGTCCGAATGGTATTGCGATGTATTACCTCGGACCTGACTATCCATCTCAACGCTCCTTGAGGTAGGGTATCCGTTGGGAGGCGGGAAATGTGCAAATGGCTCAAGACCAACAGTGACGCTATTCAAGCAGGATCGGCGATCCTAGGTGTCGCAGTGGCCGTCATCGGATTTTGGCTGACGATCTACCAGTTGTCCTCAGCAAACCATTCGCTGCAAGCCTCAAACACGTACACCATCCAGCATGATGCCCGGGAGATTATTAGTGAAATCATCTCGCGAGGAAATGTTCGGCCCCTGATTATGGGCACATTGCCCGCAGGGAAGAAGGAGGAAGCCAAAACCGACCTCTGGCAAATGCTGAATTTCTATCTATCGGTCTTCAGGCAACTTCACGCTGGCGGAATCAACCAGAAGATAGGCGCTGCTTTCGGCAAGGATTTTTGCGATTTGCTCGACAAGGCTCCGGTGGCTACCGCATGGGACGAGCTTCTTAAGGAGAAGAGAATAACAGACGACTATGAGGAAATGAGAAGGACATGGTGTGGCAAAAAATAGGCTCATAGCTCTGGTGCTAATCTATCTGGCACTCTGTGCAGGGGTGCACGCCGGAGAGTTCGGCAACGTCCTCGTCGGCAGCGCCGAAGCGACACAACGGTCCCGGGAAGCAAGTGCCACTGCACTCGACGGCGTTGCGAAGGTCATCGAAGGGCTTCGAGAGAGAGAGGGGGCCGCCGGTCTTGGGGCTGGTAGAGAGCAGTTCCAACAAGCCGCCCAGCTATTTGCAGACGCAGCCAACAAAATGGAAGCTGTGCTTCCCTTTCTCCCTAATGAGGAACTCTCGCAGCAGCAATTTGCATACCTGACTGAACTCAGGGGACCAGGTGGCCTCTCTGCAGTGATCCCCGAATCAAAGAGCCTGAAGGATGTCTACAGGAGTTTCGCCAACGTGACACGGCAGATGTCGAGTGTGGTCGAGGGCCTTGCTGGACAAGCGAACGCCTTCCGGACCATCTCTCCCCTGCTGACAACGTACTTCCGGGTAGCTGACGGCGTAGTGGCCCTGCAGGAGCGACGTTGATTTGCAATCTCAGTAATCACCAAGGAACGTCATTCCGCTTGACTGAGAGATACACCGCTGCTACCCCTTGAGATACACCAAGGCGGTCGACGCTTTGGGGAAGAAGTCGCATAAGCGATTGCAGTTAAAGGGTTTTCTGGCTTATTTTTTCCCGGTTCGATTTAACGAACTTGTCCGGCCCGGGGAGCCAAATTCTTCAAAGCGTTGAGACGGTCAGGTCGCCCATAGGGGCTGATCTATGGCATGTCTGGAAAACCGCAGGCAGCCGCAGGTTGATCCTCAACTTGACCTGGCGCCGCTATGCAGCGCGCTTCGATCACGGCGATCTCTTCACGGCGATCTCATCAGGATTTCATCTCTTGTCACCGTTCGGGTTGGGTGCCGGTGCCTCTCGCACATCTCGTGGTGGCGGGTCGACATGTTCAAGCTCTGGCGGGGCTTCTTTGTCCCGACGTCGGACAGGTAGCTTCTCCGGTTCGGGCTTCGATGGTGGTTCTTTGATCTTGCTCGGCATAATCGAGTTAACCGCACTGCCGGTCCCTTGTTCCCGCAGCAAGCCGAAAACCTGAATGGGGGAACCGGGAGCGCCAAAGAGCGTTTTCTCGCATGCTCAAGAAGATCGCCCTTGCCGCCGTGCTGGTTCAGGTTGCCGCGGTTTCGGCTCTCATCACTCAGACGGTCCTCTTCGCGTCCACGGCCACACAGGCCGCCAACGCGCAGCCCGGCGACGCAGTCGCTGTCACTGCCGACAAGGAACCGGACAAGGCGGCGCAGCCTGCTGGTGCCGACCAATGCCCAACCCGGCTTGTGACGAGCAAGATTTTCACGAGCAACTCAATTACGGCGCAATGATAGTTCGCCATCGATGCCGGCCATCCGTCGATCCCCCCAATTTAAGTCAGGGCAATGTGCTTGAAAGCGCAATGATTCCTGTTACTTGCGGCATGGGGCGAGTGCGTTTGGGTTGGGCAAGAATTGGTATGATTTCATCGAATATGGAATGCCCGCGCTGTCATGGCAGCGGCAGGGTTTTCGACTGCTCCAAATGGTATGCGTCAAACGGGCACTGCTGCCCGCAGGGAACCCATCGGGGTGGCTGCCCCGGAAAGACGGGGCCTGCACGGAATGCGACGGCCTAGGGACAATGGCGGAGCCTCCGCTGAGGGCCGTGGCATAATCTGCGATAGTGTCGCATGCCGCTGATGGCGACGCGGACGCGCCCGCCAAAAAACCGTACTAACGGCGCGAACAACAACCGCCCGCCAAAGGTGAGCTGGCAGGGCAGCTCACCTTGTAGCGATGCGGAAACGACGACCATGCAGCCGGACCATCCTGATGGCGCCGCCCCTTATCAAGGCTAAGCGATTACCCCACCACGACCTGACCTTGTGCCGTCCATCCAAGGGAATTGGGCAAGCGGGTCCTGCAAGATTTTGACGGATCTTGCGAAGCCGGCGACGGCATCGCGCGCCACTGTCAGCGGAACCTGGCCGTCGTGAGCACGCTGGCAAGCTCGAAAGGCCGTTTCGAAAATCGGACCCCGCCGCTCCCTTGGCCACTCGTCAAAGAAGTCGAACGCATCGTCGAGGCACCCTATTTCTTGAATGAACTCGCCATTCTTGACAAGAACCGGTCGGTCGAACGTCCTGTAACTCATGTGATCCTCCATTCCGCACGTGGGTTGTTGTTGGTTCGGGTCATCATGCGATTGCATGCTCCGGCTCGGCCAACATGCCGCCGCCTCCACGCCCGGGCGGCACCGTTGCAAAGGCCGGGATTGGCGGCGGATCATCATCGTCATCTCGCCAGGGGCGCCGCATCCAACCGAGCCGGCTCTTCTTGCGGCGCCGGTCGAAAGACAGGCTGACGGTTCCCGACTCCTTTGAAACACGCGGTTCCCGCCCGGTTTCGTCCAGAAGGCGGAGTGCGCGAAGTATGTCGCTGACTTCCACGATGGCGCCGTTGTCCAATTGCCGCAACGCGGGATTGTCAGGAACCGCATGAACGTCGGAAGCCCAGAAAGCGAGCAAAGCCCGCTTTGCACCGATCGTCATCGTCTCCTCGTTCAGCACATCATCTGGCGTCCGCAATCCGGCGGATTCCGCGGCAAGATTTTTCGGTTCAGGTTGGTGAAAACTGTAAGTTCCGGTTCTCATCTCCATTCTCCGCGATCTGTGCCTCCCGGCCGAACCGGGAGGCGGACCGTAGATTTAGGTCCAGGGAATCAGGCGACCTCGCGTTGAGGCTCCGCATCCGAGTCGATCAACTGCTTCTTGCCGGGTTGCTCGAGCGAAACCGCTTTGGCTTCGGACCCTATCTCAATGCGCCGAGGCTTGAGTTCCTCGGGCACTTCGCGGACCAGGTCCACTGACAGCAAGCCATTCTCGAGGTTGGCCGCCTTGACCTTTACGTGGTCGGCAAGTTTGAACACCTGCTTGAAGTTGCCCGTCGCCAAGCCGCGATGAAGGACCTCCCGATTTTCCTGGTCGGGTTTCCTTTGGCCGACGACAGACAATTCGGGGCCGTTCTGCATGAGTTCGACCTCATCGAGAGCGAAGCCGGCGATAGCCATCGTAATGCGATAGTCGTTCTCGCCGGTCTTCTCGATATTGTAGGGAGGCCAGTCGGAGCGTACGCTTTTTTCGAGCATATCGAAGAGACGGTCGAAGCCGACCGTTGTGCGGTAAAGAGGGGTATAATCAGAGCTTCTCATAGCCATATCCTCCGTGAAGCAACATGGATTACGAGGCTGTCGCAGCGTCGCTGCGACGCCAGTATGTCGAGCCGAAGCCTCGACGGAAAACGATCTGGTAATCGTGTTTTTTTCCTTCAAGAGGGCGACAAAAATATTTTTGGCCGGCAGGCAGGTGCCCAAGGCGCTGCCTTGCGTGCTGGTGGCCACTGCGCGATGTTGACGCCAGGGGTGGATGCGAATCATGCGAAAAATTTTGATGTCAGGACTGCTGCTCGCGGCAGCCTTTTCCGCGAACCCGGCCCACGCGCTGGACAGCAGCGGCACGCCTGTCGTCGTGACCCCTCTTGCGTCGCGCACGACGACCGCGTCCGGCCAACCGATCACGCTGCCGCAGAAGAACGTGCAGGTGCTGGTCTCGACCTACGACATCGCGCCGGGCGCGACCTTGCCGGTCCACAGGCACCCTTTCCCGCGCTATGCCTATGTCCAGGCCGGCACGCTGAAGGTCACCAATGTCGAGACCGGCGACAGCAACACCTACAAGGCCGGCGATTTCATCATCGAAATGATCGGCCAGTGGCATCAGGCCACCAATATCGGTGATATCGAGGTGAAGCTTCTGGTGATCGATCAGGTCGAGCAAGGCGCCAAGAACACGGAATTGCGCCAATAACCGCGAAGTCCGTGCCCGGCGCGAAAGTCTGTTCGCGCTTTCGCAGCAACCGGCGCGGTGGTAGGGCTGGCCGGGAAATCATGGAATGGATCGCCCCTTGACCAAAGCTCTCCGCCTGCCGCTGATCGAAATCTGTGTCGAAGGCATTGACGGCCTTCTCGCGGCGCAAGCCGCCGGCGCCGACCGGATCGAACTGTGCGCCAGCCTCGTCGAAGGCGGCATCACGCCAAGCCTCGGCACGATCCGCGCCGCCATCGAGCAGGCAAACGTGCCGTTTCACGTCATGGTGCGGCCGCGCGGCGGCGATTTTCTCTACAGTGCGACGGAATATGCCTCGATGCTGGCAGATGTCTCGGCACTGCGCGAACTCGGCGTGCCCGGCGTGGTGTTTGGCTGCCTGAACGCCGATGGCACCATGGACGAGGCGCGCATGAGCGAACTGACGCAGGCCGCCGGCCCCTTGAACGTCACCTGCCATCGCGCCTTCGACATGACGCGCGAGCCGGCCGAGGCGCTCGAATCGCTGATCCGCAGCAAGGTCGGCCGCGTGCTGACCAGCGGCCAGCGTGACACTGCCATCGAAGGCTTGCCGCTGTTGGCGGATCTGGTGCGGCAGGCCGGCGACCGCATCGTCATCCTCGGCTGCGGCGGACTGGATTTGCACAACATTGCCGAAGTGCGCAGCAGAACCGGCCTGTCCGAAATGCATTTTGCCGCCCTCAAGGATGTGCCGAGTGCCATGGACTACCGCAATCCCCATGTCGGCATGGGTGGTTCCGATCTCGATCGCGAGTACCGCAACACGCTGACCGACACAGCGCTGGTGGCGGCAACGATCGCGGCAGCCAAGGCATGACCTCGAGCCCTGCCCCGATAGCCCGTGTATCGGCCCAAGACGAAGCGGCGATCCTGGCGCTCAACAACGAGCATGCCGCCGAACTGTCGTGGCTGGAGGCTGAGCGGCTGTCCTTCCTGCTTGGCGAAGCATTTTACACCAGGCGCATCGGCGATCTCGAAGCCTTCATCATGACCTTCGACCAGGATGCCCGCTACGACAGCCCGAATTTCCTGTGGTTCCGCGAGCGCTATGAGCGCTTCGTCTATGTCGACCGGGTCGTCGTGGCGGCGCACGCACGCGGCCGCGGCCACGCCCGCCGGCTCTATCAGGACCTGTTCGGCCATGTTGAGCGCGCCGGCCACACGCTGGTCACCTGCGAAGTCAACACCGCCCCGCCGAACCCCGCCTCGGATGCCTTTCACGCTGCGCTCGGCTTCGTCGAGGCCGGCGACGCCGTTATCCATGGCGGCAAGAAAGCGGTGCGCTATTACGTCAGGCAGATCAGCGCCTGACAGACCAGGCAGATCCGCGCACGAAGATGAGGACTACTGGAACAGGGCTGTCGCACTCACCAGCGTCATCCAGAACCCCCAGACCAACGGGATGCCGACCAGCAGCCAGGCCAGCGTGAGTTTGATCGAATTCTCGTTGTCTTGCGCCATGGTCGGTCTCCTCAGAGCTGATCCCGAAAAGTGGACTCCGGTTTTCGGAAAAGATCATGCTCAAACAATAAGATAGAGCCCATCCCGATTCTATCGGGATGGAACTGACTCTAAGCCACCGCTGGTTCGGTCTTCATGTGGAAGCGCGCATTGACGGGCCGCATCATCAGGTTGAGCAGGAGGCCGACAACCAGCAGGCCGGCCATGATGTACATGGTGACCGTGTAGGCGTCGGCCTTCGCAACGCCGCTGTCGATCTGGTACTGCCGGATATAATTCACCAGCACCGGGCCAAGCACGCCCGCCACCGACCACGCGGTCAGCAATCGGCCGTGGATGGCGCCGACGTAACGCACGCCGAAGACGTCGCGCAGGTAAGCGGGAATGGTGGCGAAGCCGCCGCCATACATGCTGAGGATGATCCCGTAGAACAGCACGAACAGGAAAACGCTGCCGGTCTGGCCGGTCCACGGCACCGCCGCATAGAGGACGACACCCAGCGCGAAGAAGATGGCATAAGTTGTCTTGCGGCCGATATAATCGCTGGTCGAGGCCCAGAAGAAGCGGCCGAGCATGTTGAAGATCGACAGCAGGCCGACGAAGCCGGCGGCAGCGGCAGGCGTGATGCGTCCCGGAAACATCTCCTGGCTCATCGCCGAGGCCTGGCCGAGCACGCCGATCCCTGCCGTCACATTAAGGCACAGCACGCCCCACAGCAGCCAGAACTGCGGCGTCTTCAACGCATCGTCGAGATGGACATTGGACGTCGTCACCATCGCATTCTGTGCCGCCGGCGGCGTCCATCCGGCAGGCCTCCAGCCCTCCGGCGGCACCCTGACGATAACGGCGCCGATCAGCATGAAGACGAAATAGACGATGCCCAGCACCAGGAAGGTTTCGGCGACGCCGATGTGCTCAGGCGTCGAAAACAGCTTCATCAGATAAACCGACAGCGGCGAGGCGATGAAGGCGCCGCCGCCGAAGCCCATGATCGCCATGCCGGTTGCCATGCCCGGCCGGTCCGGAAACCAGGTGATCAGCGTCTTGACCGGCGAGATATAGCCGAGGCCGAGACCGATGCCGCCCAGCACGCCGTAGCCGAGATAGATGATCCACAATTGGTGCAGATAGACGCCGAGCGCCGAGACAATGAAGCCGCCGCCGAAACAACAGGCAGAAGCGACCATGGCTTTGCGCGGACCGACGCGATCCAGCCAGCCGCCGCCGAACGCCGCCGCAATGCCCAGGAACAGGATCGCGATCGAGAAAATCCAGCCGAGGCCGGTCAATTTCCAGTCGTCGGGCGCCGAGTCGGTGATGCCGATCAGCTTAGACATCGGCAAGTTGAAAACGCTGAACGCATAGGCCTGGCCGATGCAAAGGTGGATGCAGAGCGCCGCCGGCGGCACCATCCACCTGCTGAAGCCAGGCTCGGCGACGGTGCGTGAGCGGTCGAGCCAGCCGCCCGCCCTTTCCCCAGTCGTATCCATTCCATCCTCCCAGATGCGTCTTCGAACCATCTTCTCAGATGTGTCCTGCGAACAAACTAGGCGGGTAAGCCGGCGAGGCAATAAGGAATGCCTGCCATACGACCAATGTCTAATGAGACTGGCCCATATCGCAAAGCAGGTCATTGCTTTCCCGAAAGTTAGATTAGAAACAATTGATTGACTGTCTGCTTATGAAGCGCGATCCCTCCACCTGCACTCACGATCATCTGGCCGGGCACGACGGCATTCACCAGTTGCGGTTGAGCCATTCGCGCGCCGGGCGCTCTATGAGGTAGTAGCTGCAGGCCGCGCAAGCGAAGACTGCGGCCAGCATCGGTATCGGCGCGCTGCCTTGCTCATAGACGAATTTGTAGAACGGCTGCTGCCATAAATAGAGCGAGTACGACCACAGCCCCAGCGTCGCCATCGGCCAGGACGACAGCAATCCGGAAAAATACCGTGGGCTGAAATCGAGTGCGTTGACGGCCAGAGCCAGCAGCGGCACCGCGAAGAGATAGTGCATCGGCGTCGGCACCCGATCCAGGAACAGGACAACGGCACAGACCGTTGCCACCAGGGCCACATGCTTGCCTCTCAAAAACGCCGGCAGCCTGCCGTCGGCCTTGAGCAGGCAGATCGAAGCCGACAGGAGGATCGACGCGATGTGCACATCCGTGCGCCAATAAGTGGTTTCGTAGTCCATCCCCAAGACCCAGTACGAAACCGCGCCATTGGCCATGGCCAGCAAGGCCAGCGCCAGGAGCAGCACGACCACGCGAGAGCGACTTGAGACGATGACGCTGATCAGCGCCAGGATGATGTAGGCGTGCTCCTCGATGCAGAGCGACCAGATATGGTCGAGCGCCCCTGCCCGAGCCACGAGAATGCCGGCATAATTGTAGGTGAATGTCAGCGCCGTCAGCGCGGCCTTCCATTTGAAGGCGAGGAACGTGCCGGAGAGCGCGATCATCGCGACGACTACGAAGACCAGAAGAGCCGGATAGATGCGGGAGAAGCGGCGTTTGAAGAATTTTTTCAGCGGGTAGCGTTCGATGAACAGGATCTCGCCCATCAGCCGGCCGCTGAGCACGAAGAAGAATTCGACGCCCAGCACGCCAAGATTGATTCCCGGAACCGGAAAGAAATGGCCGATCAGAACCAGCGCGATCGAAAGCCCGCGCCAGCCGTCGAGATAGGCCAGTCTTGTTCTGGTTGATCTGTCGGCGGCGGATCGGGACGGAACGACATGCGTCGCGGAAATGTCGGTCATGCCGATCCTCTCGCAATAGGCATGCGAAGGGTACGATGGTACAATTCGAACCCAGCTCGCATTCCCGCCCTAGTTCATATTGCAGTGCAATATGGATTTGTGCAAGTGCGAGATTGCTGCCGGATCAGGTCCGGCCTCCGGCTCGGCGGGGATTTGCTTCAAGCAGTGCGGCAGCGATTCCATCAGCAACTGAACGGATGCAGGCCGCCGCACGAGAAAAGGGGCCACGGAGGCCCCTTTCCTTGTCTGCGACTGATCGTATTAGAAACTGTTTCGAAACTCGCCCTGGCGAGTCATAGGTGGTGGTTTCGAGAACCGGAGCGGAGCGTACTTTTGGTACGTGAGCACCGGAAGCACAGAAAACGCCATCAGATGGCCGCCGGAGTAGAGTTTCCAAACAGTTTCTCAGGCGTTGGCTGCCGCAACCGCGCGCTTGGCCATCACCGCGATCAGATTGGCGCGATAATCGGCCGAGGCATGGATGTCGGTCATCAGATTCTTCGCCGGCACTTTCACACCTTCCAGTGCCGAGGCCGCGAAATTCTTGGCCAATGCTGCCTCGATCTCCTTCGAGCGGAAGACGCCGTCATCGCCGGCTCCAGTGACGGCGACGCTGACGCCATCCTTGCCCTTGGCAACGAACACGCCGACGATGGCGTAGCGCGATGCCGGATTGCGGAACTTTTCATAGGCCGCCTTGGCCGGCGCGGTGAAGGTGACGGCGGTGACGATCTCGCCTTCCTTCAACGAGGTCTCGAACAGACCCTTGAAGAACTTGTCGGCAGCGATCTCGCGCTTGTTGGTGATAATGGTGGCGCCCAGCGCCAGGAGCGCCGCCGGATAATCGGCCGCCGGGTCGTTGTTGGCGATCGAGCCGCCGATCGTCCCCTTATGGCGCACCGCCGGATCGCCGATCAGTGACGCCAGATGGGCAAGCGCCGGACAGGCCTTCTTCAGCTTCTCGTCATTGGCAACGGCGTGATGCGTGGTCGCGGCGCCGATGGTGACGGTCTTGCCCGAGACCTTGACGCCCTGCAGCTCCGTGATCCGCGACAGGTCGACAAGGTCTGACGGCGCGGCAAGCCGCGTCTTCATCGCCGGGATCAGCGTCATACCGCCCGAAAGCAGCTTGGCGTCGCCTGTCTTGACCAGCTTGGCAGCATCGGCGACCGAGGCGGCGCGGTGATAGTTGACTGCGTACATGGAATTCTCCCTTGGGTGAATGGGCGAATAGGGAGTAGCGAATAGCGAATAGGAACTATCCAGTCGCACCGCCTTCTCTTCCCTATTCGCTACTCCCTATTCGCTATTCGCTTTCAGTGTTTCGTTGCGCGGATCGCGGCCCAGACGGTGGACGGCGAAGCCGGCATGGCAAGATCGTTGCTGCCGATGGCGTCGGTGAGGGCGTTGATCACCGCCGGCGGCGAGCCGATGGCGCCGGCCTCGCCGCAGCCCTTGATCCCCAACGGATTGCCCGGGCATGGCGTGTTCGAGGTCGAGACCTTGAACGACGGTAGATCGCCGGCGCGCGGCATGGTGTAGTCCATGTAGCTCGCGGTCAAAAGCTGGCCGCTATTGTCATAATGGGCGCCTTCGAGCAGCGCCTGGCCGATGCCTTGCGCCAGCCCGCCATGCACCTGGCCTTCGACGATCATCGGGTTGATGATGTTGCCGAAATCGTCGGCAGCGACGAACTGGACGATCTCGGTGACGCCGGTTTCCGGGTCGACCTCGACCTCGCAGATATAGCAGCCCGCCGGGAAGGTGAAATTCGACGGATCGTAGAACGCCGTCTCCTTCAGCCCGGGCTCCATGCCGCCCGGCAGGTTGTGGGCAGTGTAGGCGGCCAGCGCCATCTGGAACCACGGCACGTTCTTGTCGGTGCCGGCGACCTTCAGCGCGCCATTCTCGATGACGATATCGCCTTCGTCGGCTTCGAGCAGGTGTGCCGCGATCTTCTTGGCCTTGGCCTCGACCTTGTCGAGGGCCTTGACGATGGCCGACATGCCGACTGCACCCGAGCGCGAGCCATAGGTGCCCATGCCCATCTGCACCTTGTCGGTGTCGCCATGCACGATCGAGACCGAATCGAGCGGCACGCCGAAGCGCTCGTTGACCAGTTGCGCGAAGGTCGTCTCATGGCCCTGGCCGTGGCTGTGCGAGCCAGTCAGCACCTCGATCGTGCCGACCGCGTTGACGCGCACTTCCGCCGATTCCCAAAGGCCGACACCGGCGCCGAGCGAGCCGACGGCAGCAGACGGGGCGATGCCGCAGGCTTCGATGTAGCAGCTCATGCCAATGCCGCGCAGCAGCCCCTTCTTGGCGGCGGCGGCCTTGCGCTTGGCAAAGCCGGCATAATCCGACGCCTTCATTGCCGCATCGAGCGAAGCGGCATAGTCGCCGGCGTCATAGCACATGATGACCGGCGTCTGATGCGGAAACGCTGTGACGAAGTTCTTGCGCCGCAGCTCGGCCGGCGAGACGCCGAACTGGCGGGCCGCCGTCTCCATCATGCGCTCCATGACGAAGGTCGCTTCCGGCCGCCCTGCCCCGCGATACGCATCGACGGGCGCGGTGTTGGTATAGATCGCCTTCACATTGGCGTGGATGGCCGGGATATTGTACTGGCCCGACAGCAGCGTCGCATAGAGGTAGGTAGGCGTCGCCGACGAAAACAGCGACATATAGGCGCCAAGATTGGCCTGGGTTTCGACCTTCAGGCCGAGGATCCTGTGGTCCTTGTCGAAGGCCATTTCAGCATGGGTGTGATGGTCGCGGCCATGCGCGTCGGTCAGAAAACTCTCGGTCCGGTCAGCCACCCATTTGACCGGCACCCCGGTCTTCTTCGACGCCCACAGGCAGACGATCTCTTCGGGATAGATGTAGATCTTCGAGCCGAAACCGCCGCCGACATCGGGCGCGATCACGCGCAGCTTGTTTTCCGGCGCGACATTGTAGAAGGCGCTCATCACCAGCCGCGCCACATGCGGGTTCTGCGAGGTCGTCCAGCAGGTGTAGTGATCCTCGGCCTTGTCGTAATGGCCAAGTGCGGCGCGCGGCTCCATGGCGTTAGGCACCAGCCGATTGTTGATGATGTCCATCTTGACGACATGGGCTGCCTTCCCGAAGGCCGCATCCGTGTCGTCGGCATTGCCGATGTCCCAGTCGAAGATCAGATTGTTGTCCGCTTCGGGGTGGATCTGCGGCGCACCCTTGTCCATCGCCTTGGAGGCGTCGACGACGGCCTTCAACTCCTTGTAGGTGATCTCGACCGCCTCGGCGGCGTCACGCGCTTGCCCCTTGGTCTCGGCGACGACAATGACGACGGCGTCACCGACATAACGGACCCGGTCGAAGGCGAGTGGCGACCATGCCCCCATCTTCATCGGCGAGCCGTCCTTGGAGTGGATCATCCAGCCGCAGATGAGATTGCCGATGCCATCGGCCTTGAGTTCCTTGCCGGTCAGCACGCCGATGACGCCGGGCATGCCTTGGGCCTTCTTCACATCGATCTTCTTGATCTGCGCATGCGCGTGCGGACTGCGCACGAAGGCGGCGTGCTTCATGCCGGGAACCACCATGTCGTCGACATAGCGGCCGGCGCCCGTGATGAATCGTTTGTCTTCCTTGCGCGCGACCCGAGCGCCAACACCTTCAATGCCCATCAGAAATTCCTCCCGAGATTGTAGGGGAGTAGGTGAGTAGGGCAGTACGGCAGTAGGGAAAAATTGGCTCCGATTCCCTACTGCCCTACTGCCTTATTGCCCTACTGCCTCGTTCAAGCCGCTTGTTTCGCCTTACCCTTCGACCCCTTCATCGTCGTCGATGCGGCGAGGATCGCCTTGACGATGTTGTGGTAGCCGGTGCAGCGGCAGATGTTGCCGTCGAGCTCGGCACGCACCGTCGCCTCGTCGAGCCCTTCGGGGTGGCGGCCGATCATGTCGGTCGCCGTCATGATCATGCCCGGCGTGCAGAAGCCGCACTGCAGCCCGTGATGTTCCTTGAAGGCGGCCTGCACCGGATGCAGGTCGGCGCCATTTGCCAGGCCCTCGATCGTCAACACGGTCGAGCCGGAGGCCTGCACCGCGAGCATCGTACAGGATTTGACCGCCTTGCCGTCGACGTGGACGACGCAGGCACCGCATTGCGAGGTGTCGCAACCGACATGCGTGCCGGTAAGGCCGAGATTTTCCCGCAGGAAGTGAACCAGAAGTGTTCGGTCCTCGGCAGCACCGCTGACCCGCTTTCCGTTCACCATCAACGAAACGTCCGACATGGTCCCTCCCTGGGTATCAACCTTGGTCATCACGTTGCCAACGCGGCGTTGGCGCATCGGCCATGCGTTATTGGTACACCGCACATCGGACAAAAAACAGCACGTCGCAAACGCGGCACATTGTACTTTCGGTCATGGCCGCCCCCAAACATGCGGTGCCGGTGGCCCCATTGCCAAACCGCCGATTGAAGGCAACAATGTCGGTCGACGCCCGCGCGCCAGAAGCATTTAAAACAGCCGCGCACAAAAAAGCGTCGGAGGAAATGCGGAGAACATCGCTGGCCAATTCACAGACGCGCTATGCATGCGGCCTGTCGGCGCTCACCACGGACGAGCCCGACATGGAGGCGTTCGCCAAGGCGATCGCACTGGAAGCAGCCGCCATCGACGCGGGCTTTGCCCTGCTGTTCTTTTCCCAGAGCCTGGTCGAAGCCAGCGCCCTTTCCCAGGCGCTCATGACCCACGCGCCGGCGCTCCACCACGCCGGCTGCTCGACTGCCGGCGAGATCACGCCGCAAGGTCTCGAGGATGGTCATGTGCTGGCCATGCTGCTTCCGTCCCCCGCGTTTACCGCCGTCAGCGTGATGGTCGAAAATCTGTCCTCGTCGGGTATGGACAGGATCACCGGCGAGGTCGAGACCCTGCGGCGATCGCTGCGCGCGCGCCTCGGTTGCGATCGGACCAAAGGCACTTTCGCGCTCTGCTTCATCGACGGGCTCTCCTATGCCGAAGAAGCGGTGAGTTCAGCCATCCACTGGGGTCTCGATGACATTCCGCTGCTTGGCGGCTCCGCCGGCGACGATCTGAAATTCGAGACGACGCGCCTGATCTCGAACGGCAAGGTCACCTCCGACAGCGCCATCATCGTGCTGATATCGACCGAAATTCCCTTCCATGTCTTCAAGACCGACAATTTCGTTCCCACCGATGAGAAACTGGTGGTGACGGCTTCCGATCCAGATCACCGCATCGTGCGCGAGTTCAACGCCACCAATGCGGCGCAGGAATATGCCGCGTCCGTCGGTATCGTCGCGCAGATGCTGACGCCACTGAGCTTCGCCTCGCATCCCGTGGTGGTGAAGGTGGGCGGACAATATTATTGCCGGTCGATCCAGAAGATGCATGCCGACGGCTCGCTGTCGTTCTTCTGCGCCATAGACGATGGCGTCGTGCTGTCGATCGCTCAGCCCAAGGACATGGTCGAATCGACGCGCGCCGCCCTGCGCGACGTCGAGGAGAGGCTTGGCGGTATCGACATGATCCTCGGCTTCGACTGCGTGCTGCGCCGGCTGGACGCACGCAATCGGCAGGTGTTTCGCGAAATCTCGGAACTCTACCGGGTCAACAATGTCATCGGTTTCGGCACCTATGGCGAACAGTACCGGTCGATGCATCTGAACCAGACTTTCACCGGCATCGCCTTCGGCGAGCGCCAGGCGGCGGAATAGGACGGCGCAACAAGATGCCGCTGAGGGACATAAACGATCTTGAAAAGCTGAAGAAGATCAACGCGGCACTGGTCAGCCGCGTCGAGCGCTCGATGGACCAGCAAGGCAACGCCTTTTCGCTGTTCCAGACCACGATCTCGCTGGAAAACCGGGTGCGTACACGTACCGAGGAACTTCACTCGACCTTGCGGCGGCTGGAGCAGTCGAACATTGACCTCAGTGCCGCCAAGGAAAACGCCGAACTGGCGAACCTGTCAAAAACCCGTTTCCTCGCCGCTGCCAGTCACGACGTGCTGCAGCCGCTGAATGCCGCCCACCTTTCGGTTTCGGCGCTCGCCGAAGTTCAGACCAGCGACGAGGGCAAGAAACTGGTGCGGCAGGTCGAGCGCTCGCTGGAGACGATGGAGGACCTGCTGCGAACCCTGCTCGACATCTCCAAGCTCGATGCCGGCGTGGTGCAGCCCGACATAAGCGACGTCAGCCTGGAGGCGCTGTTCTCGTCGCTCCGCTCGGATTTCCTGCCGGTGGCGGAGATGAAAGGCCTGTCGCTGAAATTCCGGCCGGTCCATGCCGTGGTCCGCTCCGACCGCACGCTGCTGCGCCGTATCCTGCAGAACATTCTCTCCAACGCGCTGGGCTATACACGCTCGGGCGGCGTGCTTGTCGGCACCAGGCATCGCGGCGACACCATCCGCATCGACGTCGCCGACACGGGCTGCGGCATTCCCGACGACCAGCGCGAGGCGGTGTTCGAGGAGTTCCACCGCGGCACCTCGCCGGCCAATGCCGAACTGGACGGTGGCGGTCTCGGGCTCGGGCTCGCCATCGTGCGCCGCATGGCCAGCGCGCTCGGTCATCCCGTGACATTCTCGTCGAAGGTCGGACGCGGCACGATCTTCCACATCGATGTACCCGTCGGCATCGGTGCGCCAGCCGATGCCATCGCCAGCGTTGCCGACATGGAACGGCCGCGCGGCTATGGCCTGTTCGGCACCAAGGTGCTGCTGGTCGAGAACGATATCGAAGTGCTGCAAGCCATGACCTTCCTGCTCGAACGCTGGCAATGCCTGGTGCGGGCCGCGACCTCGACCGACGATGCGCTCGACATGCTTGGCGACACCGACTGGGTGCCCGACATCGTCATTGCCGACCAGCATCTCGACGGCGGCGATCTCGGCACCACGACCATCGCCGAAGTCCGCGACTATCTCGGCCGCGCCGTGCCGGCGCTGATCGTCACCGCCGACAGTTCGGAAGCCGTCGCCAAGGCCGCCCGCTCCGGCGGCATCGAACTGATGCGCAAGCCGCTGAAGCCGGCCCAACTAAGGGCGCTGCTGGCGCATTTGCTGGCCTGATCACTTCTCACGCGCTATTCCGATCGTCTTGAAAGGAGCGCGTCCTCCCGCGGACAGGTCGCCGACGCGCGCTTTGTTTCGACCGCCACCTACAATGCCGTGTGCGGCCTGCCGGCAACGAAGACAGACCCGAATGGTCTCGTCAAAACCTTTACTTATGACGCCTTCTGCCGGCCCTATCAGGTCTCTCAGAGCGTCACCGGCGCCTATACCAAGACGCGCTTCGAGAACGAGGGCAATCCGGCGACACAGGCGCTGGTCAAGTACACCCCGCTGCCCAATGGCGCGAGTGGGGGCGCCGGCGAGGATTTTACCCGCTCCTTCTATGACGGGCTTGGCCGGGTCTATCGCGTGGAAACCCCCGGAGAGACGGCGGCCAGTGCAAGACGCATTGCCGAGACCGACTACGATCTTCGCGGCAATGTGCTGCGTACCGCCTTCCCGAGGTTCGTCGGTGAGACGGCACAGTGGACCACCAACAGCTACGACTGGGCCGACCGGCTGGTGAAGACGGTCAATCCGGATTCAAGCCAGCGCACTTACTTGAACGAACTGGCCACGGGAACCGGCGTCAACCCACGGCTGAATGCGGTGACGATGACGGACGAGCTTGGCCATCCGACTAAGACAGCATGGACGACACACGGCGATATCGCCGCCATTGTCCGCGACGTCGGTGGCCTCAATCTGCCGGAGGGCCGCAGCTACGACCTGCTCGGCCGGCTGATCGGCGTCACCGATCCCGGCGGTTCGAGCTGGAGCTACAGCTACGATCTGCTCGGCAACCGGCTGTCGGCGTCAGATCCCGATCTCGGCACCTGGACCTATGTCTATGACGCCGCCAACCGCCTTATCAGCCAGACCGACGCCCGAGGCACGGTCACAACGCTCGCCTACGACCAGATGGACCGGCTGACGCTGAAGACGGCAACGGCAGCAGGCGGCAGCCCGGTGACGCTGACCCAGAACACCTACGACCAGGCGGCGTCGGGTTACTACAACATCGGCCAGCTGACCCGCTCGGAAAACGCGGCTGCCGTCCAGCTCTACAATTATGACGGCCTCGGCAAGGTTGCTCGCCAGGATGCCACGATCGCGGGGATCACCAACTATACGTTCAACGTCCACGACGGCTCCGGCCAGAACGTATATGTCCAGTACTTTCCTGTTCAGCTCGACTTCGGTTCGAACGCGAACCGCCTGCAATACACCGCCGGCAACAAGCTCGCCTCCGCCCCCGGCTTCATCACCTCGACCATTTACGAGGCCGATGGCCAGACCAAGGAGATCACCTATTCGAACGGTGTGAAGACCTCGTTCACCTATTCGCCGACGCGGCGCTGGCTGACGCGTGTCACCACGGCACGAGGCGCCACCATCCTGCTCGACGATCAGTACGCGCGTGACAGCCTTGGCCGCATCACCGGCACCACGGGGCTGACGGCTTCGGACAGCTGGACCTATGGCTATGACAATGCCGACCGGCTGACGGCAAGCAGCAATCTGGGCAACACCGCGCTCAGCGAAAGCTTTGTCTATGCCGCCAACGACAATCTGACCTCGCGTACCCGTGTCGCCGGCACCTATATCTATCCCGCGGCAAGTGCTGCTCGTCCGCATGCGCCAACCTCGGTCGGCGCCAATGCTATGGCCTATGATGCCAATGGCAACCTCACCTCCGATGGCAGCCGCACACTGGTCTGGGACGAGGCCAACCGGCTGAAGACGGTCACGCTGGCCTCCAACACTGTCAATCTCGCTTATGGACCCGACGGAGCGCGCGCGAAAAAATCCTCGAGCTTCGCCACCACACTCTATCCCGATGCCAATGTCGAGATCGACCCGGCGACCCCGGGCGCGGAGATCTACACCAGGTATCCGCATCCCGACATCAAAGTGACGGGCACGACAAAGGCCTTCCTGCATCGTGATCACCTGGCCTCGGTGCGCATGGTCACCGACAGCACCAGCGCCATCGTCGAGCAGACCAACTACGCCACCTATGGCGAGCGCCTCAACACAGGCTTCCAGACCCAGAAGAGCTACATCGGCGAACGCTTCGATCCCGAGACCGGGCTGCTGTATCTCAATGCGCGGTACATGGATCCCGTGCTGGGAAGGTTCATCTCGCCAGATGATTGGGATCCGACAAAGCAGGGCGTGGGGACCAACCGCTATGTATATGCCCAGAACGATCCGGTGAATAAAGCAGACAACAATGGACATTCGGCGCGGTCAGCCGACGACAGCGCGGCCGGATTGGCCAATGCTGCCAGAGAAGGTGGCGGCTCGGTTGGCACCGCTGAAGCGTCTGGCAGCCACGCCATCTCCCAATCAGCGGGGCCGGCGGTAAAGGAGTTGGGCCTTTCTGTTGACAAGAAAAAGTGCGATGGGTGTAAGCAAATAGCCGCCAGTAAATTCGATTTTGTTCGAAACCTCGTCGGCTTTGCCATGGATGTTATGACTAGCTTTACGGATCCAAACAAAGCGCCGTCGGTTAACGATCCCAAACCTCCAGTGAGGCAGATGGAGTCTGTAAAGAAGGCTCCAACCCCAACTGATCCGCCAAGTGCATCACCACCAGATGATCTGCCGCCAGGTCCGCCGACAAAGCCATCGAAGCCGCCGGGTGCTCCTCTTGGAACTCCTGTTATCGGGATCCCAATGGGGATTGTGCATGACTTTATGAGGGACCCGCGCGGGCTTACAGATCGAGATTTCAGGTTATGATGATAGAGTGAGTGATTGACTTTAGAATGGACCGGCTCTCGAAAAGAGCCCATGTGCCGAGGACTAGGCGCACCAGTCGTCGGATGGATGCATAGACGGGAAACGTCACATGGACCAAGTCACTGCTGAAGAGCGACAGAGATGGATTGAGTACTTCATCCCATTGGCCGAGCAAGGAGATCCAGATGCGCAGTTAGCCGTTGGTATTGGCTATGCTAACGGGGTGATGGTAGAAAAAGACCTAATGTTAGCGGAGCTCTGGCTCCGTCGCGCTGAAGAGAAAAAGGGCGAAGAAGCGACCTTCGTTCTCATAAAAACATTTTCCAGGGAAGAATCGCCCAAGACTCTCGATATTTTTGCAGAAAAAGCGGAGTGGGAGCTTGGCGCAATTTACCTTATATGTGGAAGATATTTAATGAGAAACGGCGATGTGAAACGGGGAAGGCTTCTTTTGAAGAAAGGATGGGAAAAAGGAAATATTATTGCCGGTATTTCATTTATTTCGTCGGGCTACGGCAAGCCTTGGAGATTTTTTTTGCTGCCTGTGGTGCTACCACTTTTGATTGAAAGCGTAATAGTAAAAGCTAAAGATCAGGCGGACGAGAGGATTTTGGAGTGATGCAAGGCTAATAGTTATCTAGGCTATATTGGCACGGGGCGATCAATGTGTAGAGCCAGCCATTGTGCTTAATTCCTATATTTGTACAGGGAACGGTCTCTCATGGCTCGTTTTCCGCTATTGTTAATCCTGCTTGCGCAGCCATCTGCCAAGACATTGTTAGGCCTCACACAAGTTCTCCTGTAGAGAACCGCTACTCCAGTTACGATGGATCAAAGGGCGTTCATTGGACACACACCGATCCAAAAACTGGGAAGAAGCAAGAAATCGCGATAGGCATCGGGGAAGACATCAACGCCGATTTTGATCTTTCCCCAGAAGGTAAATCCAAGCCTGGCGCTAAGGATTTTGAAAAGGCTGCCCAAGAGGCAAAGCAATACCTAGGGACCGTTCCGGGCCTCAAGGACGTGGCGAAACAAGCGGGTTTTCTTTTAGACAATCCGCGGAATGACGCCTTAGGAAAAAAATGGCGTGAAAGAATTGAAAGTGTGAAAAAGAGTGCTGAAAAGAAAATTGAAAAAGCAGAGAAAAAGACTGGCGGCGACGGCGGACAAGACAAAAAACCAGCAGGAAAGAAGCCATGACTGATGTGACGTTCGACATATTTTCTGTTGCCGAAGCGGGAGGAATAGGGGCAGTGCGGGTTGGGGAAAATTTGAATGAGATTGCGGAGCTCGTGGGGCCTCCAGACTATTGGGGCTTTGGTCCCGACGAAATTTTCAATGGTTACATGGGATTTGGACCAATTGAATTATATGTAAGATCGAGATTTGATATGCCGTTTGTGTCAATGATAAAAATCGATTTGATGGTAAGAAAGACTTTTTTCCGCCTAAAGAGTAAGTCACAGTCAGATCGTTACGCTGTTACGTTACCAAAAATTGAAATGAGAACATTCGACGATACTTTAAACGAAGTTAGGCGTAGAAAAATTCCATTTTCAACAAAACTTGGCGAAGGAATTGGTCCAGACACGTCAATAGTAATAGATTTTCTAAATGGATCTCGGTTTTATTTTGTGAATTTTGAGAATCCTGTCCTATTTTCTTTAGAAATAATCGATCAGTAACGAAGAAGATCACGGTGACAGTGTATTTTTGTATACTGGATCGACCTTCATTTACTGTAGACTAGCAGAATGGCTCGGCTTGCCCGTATTGTAGTCCCCGGTCTGCCGCACCATGTCACCCAGCGAGGCAACGGGCGCGCCAAAGCGTTTTTAACGCCGTAAAACTATGCGCTCTACAAAAACCTCCTGATCGAGCATTGCCGCTCCGCCGATGTCGGCCTCTGGGCGTGGTGCCTGATGCCGAACCATGTGCACCTGATCCTGATGCCTGCCGGCGCGGATGGCCTGCGGTGCGCGCTCGCGAAGGTGCACCGCGCGTATGCCGGGACCATCAATGCGCGATAAAACAAAACCGGGCATTTCTGGCAGGGTCGCTTCGGCGCCATCGCGATGGACGAGGACACCTCTTGTCGGCTGTGCGTTATGTCGGGTTGAATCCGGTGCGCGCGGGACTGGTGAAGCAGGCGGCGGATTGGTCCTGGTCAAACGCTCGGGCGCATCCGACTGATAA
The DNA here is from genome assembly GCF_003997175.1 of Mesorhizobium sp. Primo-A. Taxonomy (NCBI): domain Bacteria; kingdom Pseudomonadati; phylum Pseudomonadota; class Alphaproteobacteria; order Hyphomicrobiales; family Phyllobacteriaceae; genus Mesorhizobium; species Mesorhizobium sp. Primo-A. The sequence goes on along the minus strand of NZ_RZTG01000013.1, from coordinate 152,934 downwards.
GCCCGATGGCGTCACGGAATTGGGGCCGATGAAACACAGTTGCCGTCGTCGGTCGGGCGGTTCGATTTGATCGAGATGGATGCCGCGGCTTTCGACGCACTGCGCAAGGCCGAGAGCATCGGCTGGCCGGTGGGCAACGAGGCATTTCTGGGTAGGATTTTCGGGCAAACCGGAACCGCGGAAGCGGGGCAGGCGGCCGAAGCGAAATAGTGCACTGTGACCGTAATTCTTGAGCGCGGCGCATGATGGGTTACCCTCCCCTCGATGGGGAGGGTCGGCGCGGAGCGCCGGGGTGGGGTGCGGCGCAGACCCCCACCCCGCTCCGCTTCGCGGATCGACCCTCCCCACAAGGAGGAGGGTAAAAGCTCAAAACCCAGCCTGATCGCGAAACAACTCCGCATTGTCCAGCTTCGACACCTCGATCACCGCTTGCGTGCGGCTGTAGACATTGAGTTTGCGCAGGATCTCCGAGACATGCGCCTTCACCGTGGTCTCTCCCACCTGCAGCTCGTAGGCGATCTGCTTGTTGAGCAGGCCCTGGCGCAGCATCTGCAGCACGCGCAGTTGCTGCGGCGTTAGCGTCGACAGGCGCTGCACCATGTCGGCGCGGTCGGCGCTGTCGGCGTCCGGCGGCCGGCCTTCGTAGGTCTCCGGCACATAGATCGCGCCTTCCATCACCGAGCGGATGGCTGCGGCGAGGTCGCTCTTGCGCGCCGATTTCGGGATGAAGCCGGCAGCGCCATAGGACAGCGCTTCGGAAATGATCTTCGGCTCCTCGTAACCAGAGACGATCACCACGGGCAGGCGCGGATAGCGGGTCCGGAGTTGCAGCAGGCCGTCAAAACCGTGCACGTCGGGCATCGAGAGGTCGAGAAGCGCGAGGTCGAACGGCTTGGCATCGGCCAGAAGATCGAGCGCCTCGGTGATCGAGCGCGCCTCCACCGTGTCGACTTCCGGATAGGCCATCTGCACGGCGCTGTGCAGCGCCTCACGAAACAGCGGATGGTCGTCGATGATCAGAAACCGGGCGCGATCGTGGGTTGCGGTCATGGGGTTCATTTCAGTTCGTGAGCGATTAGAATAACCTCTCCACCATGGCCAGATTATTGCCAAATAGTATATCGCCATCTCCGGCGGAAAGTGCCGCCGGCACTTTCTCGACCAAATCGCCTTGTCCAGGCCCCCAAATCGGTCGAATGTTCCGGCAACCAAGCAGAGACCCTTGATGACAGAATTCGTCCTTCCCCTGCCCGCAACCGCATCGGTGGCCGTTGCCGGCTCGTCCGATCGTTTTGCGGTGCGCCGTATCTACTGCGTCGGCCGCAACTACGCGGCGCATGCCCGCGAATTCGGCAATGACGAGCGTGATCCGCCCTTCTTCTTCACCAAGCCGGCCGACGCGGTGGTCGATTCCGGCACCGCTATCCCCTACCCGCCGCTGACGGCCAATCTGCACCACGAGATCGAACTGGTGGCCGCGATCGGCAAAGCCGGCTTCCGCATTCCCCGCGACAAGGCGCTGGACCATGTCTGGGGCTACGGCGTCGGCATCGACCTCACCCGCCGCGACCTGCAGGACGAGGCCAAGAAGGCCGCCCGGCCCTGGGACTGGTCGAAGGCCTTCGACCGCTCCGCCCCTTGCAGCCCGTTGGTGCAAGCGCACGAATCCGGCCACCCACAGAAGGGCCGCATCTGGCTCGCCGTCAACGGCAAGGTCAGGCAGGATGCCGACCTCGCCGAACTGATCTGGCCGATACCGGATATCGTGTCGATCTGCAGCGAGGCGATGGAGCTCGAGCCCGGCGACCTGATCTTCACCGGTACGCCAGCAGGCGTCGGCGCGGTTGGCCCCGGCGACACGATGACCGGCGGCGTCGACGGCATCGGCACCATCGAAATAACCATCGGCCAGCCGAAGTGAGCGCATGAGCAAACTCGTCCTGCACAACTACTATCGCTCCTCCACCTCCTACCGGGTGCGGATCGCGCTGGAGATGAAGGGGCTGAGCTACGACTATATCCCGCATCATCTGCGCCATGGCGAGCACCTCGAACCAGCCTATCTCGCGGTCAATCCGCAAGGGCTGGTGCCGGCGCTGGTGCTCGGCGACGGCACGCTGCTGACGCAATCGCTGGCGATCATCGAATTCCTCGACGAGACCAGCCCGGAACCACCGCTATTGCCAGGGGATGCGGCCGGTCGGGCACGGGTCAGAATGCTGGCGCAGATGATCGCCTGCGACATCCACCCGGTGAACAATCTGCGCGTGCTGACCTCGCTGCGCACGCTGTTCGGCGCCGGCGACGAGGACGTCGTCAACTGGTTCCGCCACTGGGTGAACGAGGGCTTTCAGCCGCTTGAAAAGATCCTGGCCTTGTCGGCGGAGACCGGAACATTCTGCCATGGCGACGCGCCGGGTCTGGCTGACATCTGCCTCGCCGCACAGATTGCCAGCAATGCCCGCTTTGGCGTCGATCTGACGCCCTACCCGACGATCGCGCGCATCAACGCCGCCTGCATGGCGCTGCCGGCCTTCCAGAAAGCGGCGCCCCAGAACCAGATCGACGCGGAATAAGGCGTCATCTGCGTAGCGTCGGCACCGGAACAGTATGGCTGGCGGAATCGATTTTCGCTTGACCGGATAGGGAATCGGCTATCGTTTCCCGCAGGCCGTGTGAAAGGTGGTGTTGCCGATGAAAGCCGTCGTCTTCGAGAAATTCGGCGAAGCGCCGAGGATCCAGACCGTTCCTGATCCGAAGCCGGCAGCCGATGGCGTCGTCATCAAGGTCGAGGCGACCGGTCTGTGCCGCAGCGACTGGCATGGCTGGATGGGTCATGACGAAGGCATCACGCTGCCGCACGTGCCGGGCCATGAACTTGCCGGCATCGTCGTCGCCGCGGGCAAGCAGGTCACACGCTGGAAGGCCGGCGAGCGCGTCACAGTGCCGTTCGCCGTCGGCTGCGGCCGCTGCTTCGAGTGTAATTCGGGCAATCACCAGGTCTGCGAGCACCAGACACAGCCTGGCTTCACCGGCTGGGGCTCGTTTGCCGAATATGTCGCCATCGAACATGCCGACACCAATCTTGTGCGCCTGCCCGACGAGATGGAATTCGCCACCGCCGCCAGCCTCGGCTGCCGCTTCGTCACTTCGTTTCGAGCCATTGTCGACCAGGGCCGGGTGAAGCCGGGCGAATGGGTCGCGGTGCATGGCTGCGGCGGCGTCGGCCTGTCGGCGATTATGATTGCCAGCGCCATGGGCGCCAATGTCATCGCCATCGATCTCACCGACGAGAAACTGGATTTCGCCAAAAAGATCGGCGCCGTCGCCACCATCAATGCATCTACGACGCCGAACGTGGTCAAGGCGGTCAAGCAGATCACCAATGGCGGCGCGCATATGTCGATGGACGCGCTCGGCCACCCCACCACCTCGTTCAATTCGATATCCAATCTGCGCCGGCGCGGCCGCCATGTGCAGGTCGGCCTGATGCTGGGCGAGCATGCCCGGCCGCAGGTGCCGATGGACAAGGTGATCGCCTTCGAGCTCGAAATCCTCGGCAGCCACGGCATGCAGGCCTACCGCTACCAGGCGATGATGGACATGATCCGCAACGGCAAGCTGAAGCCCGAACTGCTGGTCGGCAAGAGGATCAGTCTCGACGAGGCGCCTGCGGCCCTGATGGCGATGGGCGGCTTCGAGGGCATTGGGATTGGGGTGGTGACGAAGTTTTAGGCGAGGACGGCACCGTCGTCAGGCGATCGCGCGTCGTGGCAATTCCTGCTTCGCGAATCGCTTGGCGCCTACGACGCAAAGCACCACGCCAAGCGTGACGACCACCATCAACGAACTGACCTGTTCGTGCAGCAGCGTCGCTGCCAGTGCCAGTCCGAAGAATGGCTGCAGCAGCTGCAACTGTCCGACCGCGGCGATGCCGCCTTGCGCCAGGCCGCGATACCAGAACACGAAGCCGATCAGCATGCTGAACAGCGAGACATAGGCAAGCCCCATCCACGCACTGACGCCGACGCCGTCGAACGACGGCGGCATGGTCAGCAGCGTCAGCACCAGCATGATCGGCAGCGACAGCACCAGCGCCCAGCAGATCACTTGCCAGCCGCCGAGCCTGCGCGACAGCGCGGCGCCCTCGGCATAGCCGAGGCCGCAAGCGATGATGGCAGCCAGCATCAGACCGTCGCCGACCGGCGAGGCAGTCACGCCCTGCGTCAGCGCAAAGCCCGCGACCAGCGCACTGCCTATGCATGAAAACAACCAGAACGCCGGGCGCGGCCGATCGCCGCCGCGCAGCACGCCGAATATCGCAGTGGCCAGCGGCAGCAGGCCGACGAAGATAATGGAATGGGCCGTGGTGACGTGCTTCAGCGCCAGCGCGGTCAGCAAGGGAAAGCCGACAACCACGCCAAGTGCCACGATCACCAGCGACAGCAGATCGCCGCGCTCCGGGCGTTTCTGCCGAAACAGGAGCAGCAGCGCAAGGCCAAGCAGTCCGGCAATCGCCGCCCGGGCCGAGGTCAGGAATGTCGGATCGAATTCCCTGACCGCCACGCGCGTCGCCGGCAGCGAGCCGCTGAAGATCAACACGCCGATGAATCCATTCATCCAGCCACTCGCGGTCTTGTCCATCGTATGCTCCGTTTGTCGGCTCCGTATCGCGCGGAGCCGGTAGTATCGCCAGAGACAATGCGGTACAATTATGCAAAACTGTCATAGTCAGCAGAGCAGTACGGATGGACAAGCAGACTACAGGAAGCGAGAGCGGCGGTACGCTGGTCGAAGGCGTCATGGCGACGATCCGCCAGCGGATCGCGGCGCGCAGCCTGACGCCGGGAGCGCAATTGCCGTCGATCCGCGCCTTTGCCAAATCCATGCGAGTGTCCAAATCCACCGTGGTCGAAGCCTATGAGCGGCTCGCCGCCGAAGGCGCGATCCGCTCGCGGCCGGGCTCCGGCTTCTATGCCGCCGGATCGCTGGCGCCGCTGTCGCTGGCCGAAATCGGCCCCCGCCTCGACCGCGCCGTCGATCCGCTCTGGATCTCGCGACAGTCCCTGGAGGCCGGCGATGGCATGCTGAAGCCCGGCTGTGGCTGGCTGCCCGCTTCATGGATGCCACAGGCAGGGCTGCGCCGGGCGCTGCGCACGGTGGCGCGTGCCGACGATGTCGCACTGGCCGATTACGGCACGCCGCTCGGCCTGCCACCGCTGCGGCAATTGCTGGCGCGGCGCATGGCCGGGCATGGCATCGAGGCCTCGCCCGAGCAGATCATGCTGACGGAATCAGGTACGCAGGCCATCGACCTCCTGTGCCGGTTCCTGATCGAGCCCGGCGACACCGTGCTGGTCGACGACCCCTGCTACTTCAACTTCCACGCCCTGTTGCGCGCTCACCGGGCCAAGGTCGTCAGCGTTCCCTACACGCCGTCGGGGCCGGATATCGATCTGTTCGCGCAGGCGTTGGCCGAGCATCGGCCACGCCTCTACATCACCAATTCCGGCATCCACAATCCGACCGGCGCGGTGCTGTCGCCAGTCACCGCGCACCGGCTGCTGAAACTCGCCGACCAATCGCAATTGACCATCGTCGAGGACGACATCTTCGCCGATTTCGAACATGCGCCCGCCCCCAGGCTGGCGGCGTTCGATGGCCTCAACCGCGTTGTCCATATCGGCAGCTTCTCCAAGACGCTGTCGGCATCGGTTCGCTGCGGCTTCATCGCCGCACCGCGCGACTGGATCGAGCCCCTGACCGACCTCAAAATCGCCACGACCTTCGGCGGCGGGCGGCTCGCGGCCGAACTGGTGCTGACGTTGCTGAAGGACGGCAGCTACCGCAAGCACATGGATTTGCTGCGCGCGAAGCTTGCGCGCGCCATGGGCGAGACGGCCGCCCACCTGAAAGCGATCGGCATCACGCCGTGGATCGACCAGCCGGCTGGCCTCTTCCTGTGGTGCAGTCTGCCGGACGGCGTCGATGCGGCCGAAGTCGCCCGCCGCTCTCTGGCCGACAACATCGTGCTGGCGCCCGGCAACGCATTCAGCCTGTCCGGAACGGCTGGCCGTTTCCTGCGCTTCAACGTTGCCCAATGCGCGGACGAGCGGATTTTCAGGGTGCTCGAGGCGGCGATGGCGCGTTGACGCGCATCAAGCTGATCCTGTTGCCTGGGCAACCTTCGGCTGCTAGGGAAACGCGAGCGCACTCGAGAGAATGTCTGCGCCGTCATTTTCCGGGATAGCGTTTATGGGAACCAGCAAGTCAGCAGACAAGTAGGCCGCAACAGCACTTCGTTGTTGCGGCGGCCCGTCATTTCCCATCTTCATTGAGAACGGCAGATCGCCGCCAAATGTAGCCATTTGAGCGGATGTTCAATCATGCCTTTTCCAAAAAACCCGACATGGACCACTTCCCTGCCAGCAGCCATGGTGCTGATGGCGCCCTTCGACATCCTGGCCTCGCTGGCCATGGACATCTACCTCCCGATTGTCCCGGCGATGCCGGGGATCCTCGAGACATCGCCTGATGTCATCCAGCTGACGCTGAGCCTCTACATGATCTGTCTTGGGCTCGGCCAAGTCGTCTTCGGCCCGATTTCCGACAGGATCGGCAGGCGCCCGGTGCTGATCGGTGGCGCGCTTTTGTTTTCAGGCGCTTCCTTTCTGCTCGCCAGCACCTCACTGGCCGCTGTCTTCGTCGTCCTGCGCGTCATGCAGTCCATTGGTGCGTCCGCCATTCTCGTTGCAACCTTCGCAACGGTTCGCGACGTCTATGCGCAAAGACCCGAAAGTGCCGTCATTTACGGCCTGTTCAGCTCGATGTTGGCTTTCGTGCCGGCGTTGGGGCCGGTTGCCGGTGCGTTGATTGCCGACAATTTCGGCTGGCGGGCGATCTTCCTGACGCTCGGAGTCCTGGCCACGGCAGCTACCCTCAACGCATGGCCGAAATGGCACGAAACCCGCCCCTCGAATGGCGATACCAGGCGAATGGCGCTTCGACCCATTCTCTCCAGTCTTGCCTTCTGGACCTACACGCTTGCATTCAGTGCCGCCATGGGCGCCTTCTTCGTGTTCTTTTCGACTGCGCCACGGGTGCTCATGGATCGCGCCGGCTTTTCACAGTTCGGCTTCAGTCTAGCCTTCGCCACCGCGGCGCTGGTGATGATCGTCACCACCCGTTTCGCCAGAAGGTTCATTGCAAGCTGGGGCATCGCCGGCAGTGCCATCAGGGGCATGGCGATGCTGCTGTTCGGCGCGGCGCTATTGGCAGTGGGGCAACTGTTCGCACAGCCCTCCTTCGCGACATTTATCTTGCCGATGTGGGTCGTTGCCGTGGGTATCGTCTTCATTGTCTCAGTCACCGCAAACGGTGCACTCGAGGCGTTTGGCGATGTCGCGGGAACCGCAGTCGCACTCTACTTCTGCATCCAGAGCCTTGTCGTCGGCATCTTCGGCACGTTGTTCGTCGTCCTGCTCGGCGGAGACACGGCGTGGCCGCTGGTCGCCTACTGTTCGGTCATGGCGACGCTCACACTAAGCGCACTGAGGCATTTGCAGAAACGCCAAACCGAATAGACTGGACAGATGAGAAGCCTGGGCGGTTGGCGCAGGCTTCTCATCGTTGTCAGCGCGACGCCGCACACACCTCCCGCACACAGTCGCGCAACCAGCGTTGCGCCGGATCGGCATCGAGGCGCGGATGCCAGAGCATGGAGATAGTGACTTCCGCGGTGGCAACCGGCAGGGGAAAACTGCGCATGCCGGCGCGTGCGCCCTCGGTATGCCGCTCCGGAACGCTGGCGATCAGGTCTGATGTGCGGGCCATGGCAAGGGCTGCCGAGAAACCGGAAACCATGCACACGACGGTCCGCCGCAGCCCGAGCCGGTTCAAAGCCTCGTCGATCGGCCCTTTCTCGCGGCCACGCCGTGAAACGCTGATGTGTCGGCCTGCGGCATAGCGCTCAGGCGTCACCGCGCCCTCGGTCAAGGGATGGCCCGTTCGCACGGCGCCGATGAAGCGGTCGCGAAGCAGCGCCTGGATGCGCACCTCCGGGCCGGTCTCGCCAGCGACGCCTATGTCCAGATCGATCGCCGCGTCGCGCAGCGACATGACGTCCCGGTCGGACTTCGGTGCAAAGCGCAGCCGCACGCCGGGCGCATCGGCCTGGATACGGGCAACGAGACGAGGTGCGAACTCTTCGACGAAGCTCTCATTGGTGCGCAGCGTGAAGACCCTGTCCAGGTTCGGGAGATCGAGCAAGGTGGCAGGGCGCAGGATCGCCTCCGCATCCTGGACGACAGGGCCTACCTGCTGTCGCAGTTCTTCCGCACGCGGCGTAGCCACAAGGCCTCGACCGGCGCGAACCAGCAGCGGATCGCCCGTCGCCTGGCGCAGTCGCGCCAGCGTGCGGCTCATCGCCGAAGGGCTGAGGCGTAGGCGGCTGGCGGCGCGCGCCACGCTGCCTTCGGTCAGCAGGACGTCGAGAGCGAACAGTAAGTTGAGATCGGGTGATGTCATCGGCAGATCATGACATGATATGGCGCCAAACGCACGAATAAGATGCAAATGCTGCGCCTTCCGCCACATTGGCCAAGGAACTAGATCTCCAGCAGTTCCGGTTGTGGGACTGATGGAAGGAGATCGCCGTGGCAATCGCTGAGCAAAATCCGGACGCGCTGACATCGGCGCCACCACGGATGCAATCCGCCGGCTGGGCGTTGGCAAGCCTGTCGCTCGCCACACTGCTGTCGTCGCTGGGAACCAGCATTGCCAGCGTCGGGCTGCCGTCGCTGATGCAGAATTTCGGCGCGACGTTCCAGGCCGTGCAATGGGTTGTTCTGGCCTATCTCCTCGCCATCACCACACTGATCGTCAGCGCCGGCCGGCTGGCCGACATGTTCGGGCGCCGACCGTTGCTGCTTGGGGGCATCGCGCTGTTCACGTCCGCATCGGTGCTCTGCGGCCTGGCGCCGACACTCTGGCTGCTGATTGCCGCACGCGCCGTGCAGGGACTTGGCGCAGCGCTGATGATGGCGCTGACGCTGGCCTTCGTCGCCGAAACCGTGACCAAAGACAGAATCGGCGGCGCCATGGGCCTGCTCGGCGCCATGTCCGCGATCGGCACGACACTTGGCCCCTCGCTCGGCGGCCTTTTGATCACCGGCTTCGGCTGGCGGGCGATCTTCCTCGTCAATGTCCCGCTGGGAGTGCTCACCTTCGCTCTTGCCTGGCGTGCCCTGCCGGCACGCAATAAAACCGCGCGGCTCGACCGAGGCACGTTCGATGTCGTGGGCACCGCCCTGCTGGCCCTGACGTTGGCCGCCTATGCGCTGGCGATGACGCTGGGCAGAGGCAATTTCGGCACGCTCAACATCGGCCTGCTGATCGCCGCAGGCACCGGCGTTTTTCTTTTCGCCGCCGCGCAGGCGAGAGTGAAAAACCCCTTGATCCGGCTTGCCAGCTTCCGCGATCTCCAGCTGAGTGCCAGTCTCGCCATGAGCCTCGTCGTCGCCACGGTGATGATGGCGACGCTGGTTGTGGCTCCGTTCTACCTGTCGCGCGGGCTCGGGCTGGATGCTGCAATGGTGGGTGTGGTGCTGTCGACCGGCCCGCTCGTCTCGACCTTGTCGGCGCTGGTGGCCGGACGCCTGACCGACCGCTTCGGCGCTCATAGGATGATGGTCGCAGGCCTGCTCAGCCTCACGACAGGCACGTTCCTGCTGTCGCTCGCCGTGACCAGATTCGGCATTGCCGGCTATGTCGTTGCGATCACCGTCACCTGCATCGGCTACGCGCTGTTCCAGACGTCGAACAATGCAGCCGTCATGACCGGCGTTGACGCGGGTCAGCGCGGCGTCGTCTCCGGTCTGCTCAACCTTTCGCGCAATCTCGGGCTCATCACCGGCGCCTCGTTGATGGGCGCCATATTCGCCGTCGCATCGGCCGAAGGGCACGAAGGCATTGGTCTTCTGAGTTCCGAGGCCGCCGCCCGGGGAATGCAGGTCACCTTTCAGACGGCGACGGTGCTGGCGCTGGCTGCGCTGTTCCTCGCACTGCTCTCGGCCCGCGCCACAGGCCGCGCAGAATCCAGGGCTTCGTGACGCGCACACCGCTCAGAGAGTAGAATTCCAAACAGGCTCAGGCACCTGCCCGCTTGCGGCGTTCATAGAGCATGACCAGCGTTTCCGCCGTCAAGGCAGGCTTTTCCTCGCCTTCGATCTCGACCGTGTTGGCCGCCTTCATCAGATACTGGCCCGGGCCCCTGTCCTCCATGGACAGCAGCGTGATGCGCAGTCTGATGCGGGCGCCGACCCTGACCGGCGCCAGGAAGCGTACTTTGTCGAAGCCATAATTGAAGGCGGCCTGCGTATTCTCGGGCACGATGCCCATGCCGAGCGCCAGCGCGCCGATGATCGACAGCGTCAGATAGCCATGCGCGATCGTCGTGCGGAACGGGCTTTGCCGCCGCGCCCTTTCAGGGTCGACATGAATCCATTGATGGTCGCCGGTGCATTCAGCGAACTGATCGATGCGGTTCTGGTCGACCGTCGTCCACTCCGACACGCCGAGTTCCAGCCCGGCCATCGTCCTCAACTGCTCGTAGGTAGGCGGCGTTTTAGGCCGTATTTCGTTCATTCCTGGTTTCCCGATCGCTTCCAGAGCCTCCGGACCACGAACTGACGGCCTCTGTCAATTCGCTCTACACGAATCCGTTCCGTCGATTTCGGCCGCAATCGTGCCACGCCGCCGGCGCAGTCGCAGGCCAACTCGGGCTTTCCGGTCTTCAGGGCGGCCGGCAGCCATGAACCGGTCCCGGCCACATCCGCTACTTCTTCTCGTAGCCGGCGCGGATTTCCTCCATCGCCTCCTTGATGCGGGTGCGCAGGATGTCGACCGATTCGGCACCGGATTTCTTGACCAGTTCAGCCACTTCGCCGGCATTTTTCAACGCGGCCTCGAAGGACTTTCTGGCAAACTCCGTCTGTTTGGCCATCAGTTCCTGCGGATTGCCCGGCGCCCTGTAGCTTTGCGCCATATCGGTGACCTCGCGCAGCGTATCCTGCAGCATCTCGCGCTGCCGGGACAACAGCGAGGTGGCGCCGGCGGCACCGGCTCGTGCCGATTTCTCCAGCGCTTCGAGGTTCTTGCGATGATGGGCGAGGATCGCCTCGACATCGACATTCGGCACCTTCAGGTCGCGGCCGAACCTGCCGAACATGTCCATGAAGGAATCGGATTCCGGTTGTTTTGCCATGCTTGTTTGCTCCCCTTTGCCGCGGATGCGGGCACCCTCGGATGGAGAATAACACTCGCGTGCCGTGAGTCCATTCGGACGCGGAGGAATGAGCGCCAGTCTGGCCGCGCATCAATTCACGAGGAACAGCCGCTCGGCCACATAGAGCACGACACCGGCGAGGCCGCCGATGATCATGCCGTTGAAGCGGATGTACTGCAGGTCCCGGCCGATGTTCATCTCGATCAGCCGCGTCAGTTGCGCGAGGTCCCAGCGTTTGACCTGGTCGGCGATGAATGTCGACACGCCGGCCTTCTGGCTCTCCACGAACGACGCCAGCGCCACCACGAACCCCTGGTTCATGTCGGCCCGGATCTGCGCATCGCCGGCAAGATGCCGGCCGACCTCGACGAACATGTTGGCGAGGTGCGCACGGATGACCGAATTCGGCGCCTTGGCATCCTGCTCGATGAACTGGCTGAGGCTTGCCCACATGTCGCCGGCCAATCCCTTGACCTCCGGCCGGCCCAGGAAGTCGCGCTTCAGCTTTTCGGCCCGTTTGGCGTATTGTTTCGATGTCCTCAGCTTATCGATGAAGCCTTGGGCGAAGCTGTCGAATTCGGCGCGCAGCGGGTGGTCGGGATCGGCCCTCACTTCGTCGAGCAGCGAGCCCGCCGAGGCGACGATCTTCTTCAGGAGATAGGCGTCGGCGCGGAACAGGTTGAACAGCGACGGCAGTTCCTCGCGGATTTTTTCGCGCATCGTTGCCAGCGCTTTTTCGTCATTGAGGAACCGCCCGATCACCTTGGTGAATTCGTCGAACAATTTCTGATGGCGGCGATCATCGGTAAGCGCCGAGAGCAGTTCGGCGGCCAGCGGCGCCAGCGGCACCTTTTCGATCTGTTCGAGCATGCGGCTGGTGACGAAGCCGCGCAGGCCGGATTGCTCTATCGCCGCAAGCGTCTGCGGCACCAGCCGCACGATGAAGCGCGACAGGCCGGCGGCGCGCTCCGTATCGGCCAGCCAATCGGCGACCAGCGCCGAAAAATCGACCTCGGCAAGCTTTTCACGCACCGGTTCGGGCGCCAGAAAGTTGACCTCGATGAAGCGGCCGAGATTGTCGGCGATGCGGTTCTGGTTCTCGGGGATAATGGCGGTGTGCGGGATCGGCAGCCCCAGCGGCCTTCGAAACAGCGCCACCACCGCGTACCAGTCGGCGAGGCCGCCGATGGTCGCCGCCTCGGCAAAGGCAGCGACGAAGCCGAGCCACGCATGGATGTGCTCGAACGATTTGGCGAGCGCAAACACCAGTACGCAAAGCGCCAGCGCGGCCGCCGCGAGGAATTTCGTCCGCCGCAACGCGGAAAGCTTCGCATCCGCTTCGGCATCGAAACGGACCGGCGTCAAGGGCGAAGCCGATTGTGACATGGGTGAGCCGCTCCTCGTCGATCTCAGCCTATCTAGTGTTCCGACGGCCGAAATACCCGCGACAGCCGGTTTCGCCCGGCATCTTGCCCGGCTGCGCACACAAAGTTGAGGAGAAAATTCATCTATCGCGCCAAGCTAGTCTGGAATTATTCCAAGGTATAGGCCATATTCCGCCTGGGCCAATGTGGCGAATCCGGAATTTCGGGTCAAAGCCGCATCAGCAAAATTTCCAGATCTGGCGTGGGTTGCACCGCCCCAGTGCCTTGTGAGGACAATATGCGGCTTACGCGCCAGACCAACTATGCCATGCGCATCTTGATGTATTGCGCGGCAAATGACGACCGATTGAGCCGTATTCCCGAGATCGCGGCCGCCTATTCTGTGTCGGAGCTTTTCCTGTTCAAGATCCTGCAGCCGCTGGTCGAGCACGGCCTCGTCCAGACCGTGCGTGGCAGGAATGGCGGCGTCAAGCTTGGCCGGGCGGCCGAAGCCATCAGCCTGTTCGATGTCGTGCGCGTGACGGAAGAGAGCTTCGCCATGGCCGAATGCTTCGAGAACGATGCCGCCGAATGCCCGCTCGTCGACAGCTGCGCGCTGAACTCGGCGCTGCGCGAGGCCCTGAATGCGTTTTTCGCAGTGCTCGCCCGCTATACGATCGCCGATCTGGTAGCGGCGCGGCCGAATGTACGCAACCTGCTCGGCATCGACATGCTGATGGAGCGCCGCGCCCCGGCTGCCTAGCGTATTTCTCCCCGTTCTGCGGAGAGAAATGCCCGGCAGGGCAATGAGGGGCGGCGCCGACTTCGACAATTGGCGGGAGAAGCGCAGGAAACCGCCATTCGCAGGCCCGGCCTCACCTGAATATCAATAGACCGCCGACTGCGGCAGCACGAACGGCATATTGCCCGCCGGCAGCACGCCGACCTTGAGCCGGCAGTCGAACACTTTCTCGATCAGATCATCGCTCAGCACGTCCCGCGGCGATCCGGCGGCGGCCAGCCGGCCGCGATGCATGACGAAGATCCGCTCCGCATACATGGCCGTCAGATTGAGGTCATGCAGGATGGCGACCACGCCACCGCCCCTTCTGGCGAAGTCGCGGGCAATGTTCATGATGATCAGCTGGTGCTTGATGTCGAGGCTGGACACTGGCTCGTCGAGGAACAGAAAGCGCGGCTTGCCGTCGAGCACCGGCGCCCAGACCTGGCATAGCACGCGCGCCAACTGAACGCGCTGTTGCTCCCCGCCGGAAAGCTCCTGGTAGAAACGGCCGGCAAAGCCGTCGAGATCGACACGCGCCAGCGCCCGTTCCGGCAGCCGCGCATCCTCGCCCGGCAAGGCGCCCGAACGGCCGCCGACAAGACCAAGCTTGACCACTTCCCGCACGGTGAACGGGAACGACAGCGTCGTCGCCTGCGGCAGCACCGCGCGATGGACGGCTGCCTCGGCCGGCTTCATCGTCGAGAGATCTCGGCCGTTGAGGGCAACGCGGCCGGTATAGGCGAGCTCGCCGGAGAGCGCTTTGAGGAAGGTCGTCTTGCCCGAACCATTGGGGCCGACGACGGCGGCGATCTCGCCGGGCCGCGCGTGGAAATCGACACCACTGACGATAGGCTTGCCGGCGATATCAACCGAAACATCCTTTGCCTCGATCATCAAGCCTCACAAATCAACCACGCCGCGCTTGCGCAGCAGGATCCAAAGGAAGAACGGCGCGCCCGCTATCGCGGTGACGATGCCTATCGGCAGTTCGGCCGGCGCAACGATGGTGCGTGCGACCGCATCGGCCAGAAGCAGCAGCGAGGCGCCGAGCAGCGCCGACGCCGGCAGCAGATAGCGATTGTCCGGACCAATCAGCAGGCGCAGCAGATGCGGCACCACGATGCCGACGAAGCCGATGCCGCCGCTGACGGCGACGGATGCGCCGACCGCGGCGGAGACGCCGACGATGGCCGTGTATTTCAGCCGCTGCACCGGAATGCCGAGATGGCCGGCGGTCGCCTCGCCAAGCGCCAGCGCGTTGAGGCCGCGTGCCAGGAACGGCATCGCCGCCAGCGCCAGGACGATGATCGGCCCTACCGACGCGATCTTCGCCCAGGTCGCACCACCGAGCGATCCGAGTTGCCAGAAGGTCAGGTCGCGCAACTGGCGATCGTCGGCCATGAAGATAAGGATGCCGGTCAGCGCCATGGCGAGCGCCGCCAGCGCGATGCCCGCGAGCAGCATTGTGGCAACCGAGGTTTGCCCCCGCCGCGTCGCGACCTGATAGAGCATCAGCGTGGTGGCGAGCCCGCCACAGAAGGCCGCCAGCGGCAGGGCAAGCGTGCCGAGCAAGACTGTCACCGGAGCCAATATCGTCGCGCCGAGCACGATGACGGCAACCGCGCCGAGGCTGGAGCCGGCCGAGACGCCGATCAGGCCGGGGTCCGCCAGCGGATTGCGGAACAGCCCCTGCATGACCGCGCCGGAGACGGCGAGCGCCGCGCCGACCAGCATGCCGAGGATGACGCGCGGCAGGCGGATGTCATAGACGATCAGGCTGTCGCGGGCGCTCAACGCGGCGTCGTCAGGCACTGCGCCGAACAGCCAGCCCCCGATGACGTTGGCGGCCGATGCGTCCGAAGCCCCCGATGTCAGCGACAGAAAAACGGCAGCCGCGAGCCCCAGGCACAGCAGAAGGATGACGATGCGGGCGCGGCCCGACCGGTCGCCTTCGGATACGCTTGCCATCACCGGGCCGGCGATCGATTGATCGACCATGATCTGCCTGCTCAGTCCGTGACCTGCCCGCCATAAAGCGAGACAGCGAGGTCGTGGATGGCATCAGCCGTGCGCGGCCCGAAGCCGAGCAGATAGGCGCCGTCGATGCGGATCAGCTTGTGCGCCGTTCCGGCCGGCGTGGAGGCGATCGACGGATTGACGAACAGTTCGTCGTCCGAAACCGGAGGCCCGGCATTGCTCATCATCAGGATCACGTCAGGCCTGGCGGTTATGATCGCCTCGTCGGACATCTGCTTGTAGCCGGAAAAGCCCTCGACCGCGTTGACGCCGCCGGCCAGCTTGACCATGCCGTCGGCGGCGGTCTCGCTGCCGGCCGCCAGAATCTTGCCACCCTGTATCGACAGCACGAACAGGATGCGCTTGCGCTCCTTGATCGAAGCCGTCTGCTTCTCGGCGGCCGTGAGCTTGGCATCGAGCTCCTTGGCCAGCACCTCGGCCTTGGCGTCGACGCCGAGCGCCTTGCCGACGATGCGGACCTTCTCGAGAATGCCTTCGTGGCTGTAGTGCTCGGGCACCTCGATGAACGGCACGCTCGTCTTCTTCAAGACATCGACTGCTTCCTTGGGGCCGCTGCCATGCAGCGCCAGGATGCCGGTCGGGTCGACCGACAGCACACCCTCCGGCGACAGCGCGCGCATATAGCCGACATCGGGCAGCTCAAGCGCCGCCTTTGGGAACCGGCTGGTGGAATCGCGTGCCACCAGATGCTTTTCCTGGCCGAGAGCATAGACGATCTCGGTGATCGAGCCGCCAATGGCCACGATCTTTGAAGGATCGGCAAACACGGCCGTGCCTTCCGCGGCGCTGGCGGGTTGCAGTGCGATAACAGCCATGGAGAGACCGATCACCGGCCCCAAAATAGATCCGCGCACAGCCGACAATCTTGGGAAAACACTCATAGCATTTTTTCTCAGGCTGCAGTCGGGCTTGGGATGCGCGGCAGGTTTTCCGCCAGGAAGCGCCAGTCGTCTCGCTCGCTTTCGCCTTCATGACGCTTGCCGAAGAACTGGATGATCATCTTGCCGTCGGCGTCATAGACCTCGAGCGAGGTGACATGACCGTCCTTGGTCGGCTTGCGCACGGCCCAGACCTCGTGGATGTGGTCGGTGCGCAGATGCAGGTGGAAGGTTTCGTCCAGCACGTTGATCCATGGTCCCATCGGCTTGATCGACTTGATCGGACCGGAATGGATCTGGATGCAGCCGCGGTTTCCCACAAAGCACATGATCGGCATCTCGCCCTCCGCGGCATGATGAAACATGGCCCGGACCGCCTCATTGTCGAGCTGCCAGGCATAGTCCTGCCCAACCAGGCGCACCGCCTGCCGGCGGCTTAGTTTCAGCGTCTTCAGCATACCAAAGAACTGGTGCACGTCGGTCAGCCGGCTCCAGCGGTCACGCAGATCGTCGAGATTGGCGGCCGCTTCGTCGCCATGGATCTCGTCATCGGGGAGTGGCCCCGAGATGTCGACCGTCGGTTCCTGGTTGGACGATTCGAGCGCGGCGACCAGCTTCTGATAGGCATAGAGGCTGGAGGCCGGCCGCAGATGCACCTTGTGCACGGCCTCGCCTGCCGCATCGAAGAACTGGAGGCTGCGGCGGATTTCGTCGCCGTCGCGCTTCTCGATGGCAAAGCCGTGCGCCCAGACCTTCGGGAAGATGCGCAAGTCGATGTTTTCGCCAAGCACCATGGCATTGTGGGTGCCGGTGACGACCTTGTCATAGACGCCGATCTTCTCGTGCACCGCGCTGTCATTGCGGGTCAGCGCCATGACCTCGCCGACGGCCTCGAGGCCGGTCAGAAGATCGTTGACGCGCGGCTCGATGCGGACGACGCCGTCGCCGCAATGCGCCGCGACCAGTTCGGCTTCCGAAATGCCGAGATGGGCAGCCAGATCACGCTCGCGCGTCTTCGGATTGTCTGTCCGTGCCCGCCGGATTTCATGCGGGGCGGGTTTTACGCGCTGATCCATGTCTCGGTCCCTGTTGCCTTGTCTTACTTGTTGAGAATGAGCTTGCCCTGGCGGGTGATTTTCAGCCGGTAGAGTGCACCGTGATGCTCGATGCCTATCTCGTGCTCGCCCTGGAACAGGGTGTTGCTGGAAAGGGTTCGTACCGCCAGCGGAACCCGGTCGAAATGGGGGGAGGCATCGTCGGGACGGCGGACGCGATAGCGAAAATCGTTGGGATTGTGGGTGTTCATCTGGATGGATCCCTTTCCTGTGCCGGGCGTCTGGCTAGGCGTTGCGTAATCCGATTCATTTCTTGACTTGAATAATCATGTTTACTAGTCAGTGCAATACCGGATTAAATGAGTCAACATTTAAGACGTCGGCGACGATCAAAAATGCCAGCCAGCCCCGGGCCAGCCAGCATGAAACCTGGACTTTGGAGTTGGGGCATGGGGTTTGTGACTTGGGAATGGCGCGGCCGGTCGGCGGCGAACGGCGCGGCGGCATTGCTGGCAAGCGTGGCGGCGATTGCCTTATCGGCGCAACTGGCCAACGCCCAGCAGGCGGCGCAGACGACAGATCAAACGAAGAAGGCTGAAGAGGAAAAGGCAGCACCAGCGGGAGCAACGCTGCTCGACAAGATCCTCGTCATCAGCCGCACCGGCGAGACGGCGATCGAATCGCTGGCATCGGCCAGCCATATCGGCCAGGAACAGCTCGACCGCCGCATGGCGACGACGCCCAATGAGATGCTGCTCGGCGTGCCCGGTGTCGCGGCGCAGGCCGACGCCAGGCGCGTCAGCACCAGCATCAACATCCGCGGCCTGCAGGATTTCGGTCGCGTCGCAGTCATCGTCGACGGCGCACGACAGAATTTCCAGCGCTCCGACCACGGCACGCAGTCGACCTTCTACATCGACCCCGAACTCGTCAAATCCGTGGATGTTATCCGTGGTCCTGTAGCCAACACCTACGGCTCGGGCGCCATCGGCGGCGTCGTCTTCTTCGACACCAAGGATGCCGAGGATTTCCTCAAGCCTGACGAGACATGGGCCGGTTCCGTCACGGGACGCTATGAGAGCAACGGCAAGGGCTGGACCACAAGTGCATCCGGCGCCTACCGCATTAACGAGAATTGGGACGTGCTGGGCAACATCGTCTACCGCGACTATGACGACTACAAGGATGGCGGCGGCGACACCGTCAAGGGCACCGGCTTCGACGTGCTGAGCGGACTGCTCAAGACCAGCATACGCCCGACCGACAACAGCGAACTGAAGCTCGGCTGGGTCGGCTCAAGCGATGGCTGGAACGAGATCAGCGGCGGTGCGCCGGTCAATGACGTCGACCTGAAGTCGAACACCTTCACGGCGCGCTACAACATCACGGATGAGGACAAGAGCTGGCTCGATCTCCACATCAACACCTCCTACAACAAGACCAACCTCGATCTGACCAGCCTTGTCCCGCAAAACCGCTTTGATCCGGTCACCGGCCTTCCCGTTGTCTTGCCGGCGGGATCGCAGTCGACATTCGACGTCGGCACCACCGGCATCGACATCTGGAACACGTCCCGGTTCGAGACGAGTGGGATCGCGCACGAGCTGACCTATGGCGGCGACTGGGTCGGCGATAACGTCGAGACCGGCGGCGCGGCTGGTGGCGACAGTTTCTACACGCCTTCGGGCAAGCGCAACGTTTCGGGCGCCTATGTCCAGGACAAGCTCACCTGGGAGTGGCTCGAAGTCATCGCCGGGCTGCGTTACGACAACTACAGTCTCAAAGATGACACCCACGACATTTCCGGCGACAGGGTATCGCCGCGCATCACCGTCGGCGTCTCCCCGTTCGAATCCGCAGGCCTTGCCGGCCTTCAGTTTTATGGCACCTATGCCGAGGGCTATCGCTCGCCATCGATCGCCGAGACGCTGATCAGCGGCAATCATCCGGCAGGCGTCAGCTTTCCGTTCCTGCCCAATCCCAATCTGCGGCCGGAGACTGGAAAGACCGTCGAATTCGGCGTCAACTACAAGCAGAACGACATCCTCGAAGCCGGCGATGCGCTGCGCATCAAGGCAGCGTATTTCAACAATGATGTCGAAGATTACATCGATGGCGTTACCCTGTCGCGGTTTGACCCGACAGCCGGTTGCCCGAGCGGACCCGGTATCCCGATATGCTTCCAGTACCAGAATTTTGCCAAGGCCAAGATCGACGGCTTCGAACTGGAGGGCGTCTATGATGCCGGATGGGGCTATGCCGGCCTCTCGGCTTCAATCACCAATGGTCACACCATTTCCTACAAGGGTGTGGAAGCGGATCTCGCCACGATCCCATCATCCCAGGTCACCGCGCAGCTCGGCTTGCGCTTCCTCGAGGACAAGCTGACCGTCGGCGGCGAAGTGCAATACAATGGCAAGCCCAAGGGCAATCCGATCGCCGAGGACTACACGCTGGTCAATGCCTTTGCCAGCTACCAGGCGACGGACAATTTGAAGATTGATTTCCGCGCCGACAATCTGTTCGATGTCAAATACGCCAACCCGCTTAACCTGACCACGGCTGGCCAGCCGCCGCAGCCGGTTTTCGCGGCCTACGAGCCCGGCATAACGCTGAAGCTGGCGGCAACGATGCGGTTTGGAGGCTGATTGCCATGACGAGCTTGACGACACCCCTTCGTCTGCTGACCTCGATGCTGGCGATGTCGCTTGCGATGGTTTCGGCGTGGGCGCAAGAGTCCGCGCCGGCCCCCACGCTCACCCTGGAACTCAATGGCGCGCAACCTTCCGACAAGGGTTGCCGCCTGAGGTTCGTGGTCAACAACAATCTCGGCGCCGACCTGTCCAAGGCTGCCTTCGAGATCGCCTTGTTCAACGAGGCAGGCGTCGTCGACCGGCTGACCGTGCTCGATTTCAAGGAATTGCCGGCCGGCAAGACCAAGGTGACGCGTTTCGATCTGGCCGGCACCGAGTGCTCGAAAGTCAGCCGCGTGCTGATCAACAGCGCGACCGAATGCACCGGTACCGGCGTCGAACCGAACGCCTGCATGCGCAAGCTGAAGACGGACACCAAGACCGGTATCGCCTTCGGCGTCTGAGGTGGGACTGCATCCCGCATTCCTGCAAAACAAAACGGTGTGGCCAGCTGCCGGCCACTGCCGACTGCCGCTGCGAGCGAACGATCTTGATTTGACAATTCTGCTCTTGTCGCTGCAGGTCTCGCGGCGAGACATGCAGGATATCAGCCCCCTTTCCGAAGCCGGCGCCGAGCTGGCGATAGAGCCAACCGAGCCGCTCGCGCTGCCGCGGCCGTCGGCCTGGAACCGCAAATGGACGGCGGCGATCGTCGTCTCCTGCGCGCTCCATGCCGCCGTGGCGGCGGCTTTTCTGATCTCGCCTTCGGGGATTTCGAGTTCCCAGAATGCCGAGCAGCCGGAAGGCAGTGATCAGTCGGGCACCAACGTGGTCGGCAGCGCGCTGGACAAGGACCCGACGGCAATAAACGTTGCACTGGTGCCCAGCCCGCAACCGGCCAAACCACAGCCGGCAACGCCGCCCAAGCCGTCGCAGCCAACGGAGGCCTCCCAACCTGCCGCGGAAGCGGCAAAGCCGCCGCTCAAGCCTTTGCCGGAACCTGTCAAACCGCAGGCGGTCACCCCGGACATACTGGTGGCCGGCGCCCCTCGCCCCGATGATCAGAGCGTGGCTCCCAAGACCGAAGCGCCGGCACAGCCGACCGTTCAGCCCAGGAGCACCGAGACGCCTGTCGCCGTTCCAGAACAGCCGCCGATCCCCAGCGCGAGGCCCAGTCCGGCAGCTGCCCAGTCAAAGACGGCGGATGAGAAGCGCGGCACGGCGGATGGCCAGGACCTGTCGGCGCAAGCGGCCAGCAAGGGCAAAAGGCAAAACGAGGCAGGCACTGCCGCGGAAGATAACTACCGCGGCGATGTCTTTAGAAAGCTCGGCAGCGTCAATCGCACTCTGCCGCCGTCCCTACAACTGGCGGCACGCAACAATGCGGTTGTTAAATTCGTCATAGGCAGGAAGGGCAACATAAATAAGTTGCGCATCCTGGAGACCTCAGGGTCGGCGGCTTTCGATCAGGCGGCGCTTGGCATTATCCGCAAAGCAGCCCCCTTCCCTTCGATTCCACCACAGGCAGCAAGCGCAAGTTTGGAGTTCGAGACCGAAATCGGCCCATTTTGAATGTGCGCAGAACAAAACGCTGCGGCCGCAAATCATCAACATCCCTGTGAGAGGAAACCACCATGTACATCGCCATGAACCGCTTCAAGGTGCAGACCGGCTCGGAGAACGATTTCGAAGCCGTGTGGAAGAACCGCGATTCCAGCCTTGCGGAGATGAAGGGGTTCCGCGAATTCCACCTGCTGCGAGGCCCGGTCAACGAGACCGAAGGCTACACGCTGTTTGCATCGCACACCGTGTGGGCGAGCCACGATGATTTCATCGCCTGGACCAAGTCCGAGAATTTCCGCGCTGCCCACAGGAATGTCGGCACGACGAAGGTCCACTATCTCGGCCACCCCCAGTTCGAGGGTTTTTCGGTCGTCGAAGGCGCGTAATGCATGTCGCTCAAAAGTGGTCCCGGTTTTGGGACAACGACATGCATAAACCGAAAGAGATAGAGCCATTCACCGTTTCCACGAAACGGTGAATGGCTCTATCGACCGGCCGGAGTCAGGCTCCGGCCAGCAAGGTCGCATTGCCGCCCGCGGCGGTGGTGTCGACGCAGACGGCCCGCTCATGTGCATAAGCCGCCGGGTTCAACACTTCGCTGACCAGCGGCACGATCGGGCCTGAGCGATCAGCGATAACCCTGCGCACGATGCGCGCGGCCTCTGGCGTGCCGGAAAAAGCAACGATATCGACGCGCAGCGAGCGTGCCTCGACCGGATCAGGCCGCCCGTCGATGACGGCCAGTGGGAGGCCCTTGCCGGTCAGAGCGGAAAGGGCCGCCGGTGCACCCGGTGCAACGGCCAGCACGGCGTTGCCGGCGGCGAGCGCCTGGATCGTCTGCGCCAGCAGCGTATCACCATCGGGACCAAGGCACAGCACCCGTCCACGTGGCGACAGCGAGAGCGTGTTGGCTTCGCCGGTCGGCCCGGGCAGGTCGACCTGGCCGAAATCGATGCCGGCGGCCGCACCAATGGCCGCAGCACCCTTGCCGCGCAGATGCTTCCTCAGAATGGCGATCCGGTCCGGACGCGTCGACCAGCCGCCAAGTGTGGGATCAGGCAGATTGTCGGCAAGCTCGGTCGCCGTGACCTTGTGGCCATCCTGCACATGGGTGCCGGCCTCCGGCCCCTTGCGGAAGCGGCGGAGATAGTGCGGACCGCCGGCCTTCGGCCCGGTGCCGGAAAGCCCCTCGCCGCCAAACGGCTGCGAACCGACGACGGCGCCGATCTGGTTGCGGTTGACATAGATGTTGCCGGCATGGATGCCATCGACGAAATGCTGCACGCGGCCCTCGATGCGGGTGTGCAGGCCGAAGGTCAGGCCATAACCCTTGCGGTTGATGGCGGCGATGACGGCGTCGATCTGGTCGGCGTCGAAACTGGCGACATGCAGCACCGGCCCGAACACCTCGCGCTCCATGTCCTCGATACCCTTGACCCGGAAGACATGCGGCGCGACGAAGCGACCTTCCCTGGGCGCCTCGAGCTTGGCGATCAGCCTGCCCTGCAGGCCCATCTTCGTGCAATACTCGCGGATCGAGCTTTGCGCCTCGTCGTCGATAACCGGGCCGACATCGGTCGAAATCCGCCAGGGATCGCCGACGTTGAGCGCCTCCATGGCGCCCTTCAGCATCTCCAGCATCTTCTTCTCGACGTCCTTCTGCACGTAGAGTACGCGCAGCGCCGAGCAGCGCTGGCCGGCACTCTGGAAGGCGGAGGCGAGGATATCGCGCACCGCCTGTTCGGGCAGCGCGGTGGAATCGACGATCATGGCGTTGAGGCCGCCGGTCTCGGCGATCAGCATGGCGTCGGGCGCGGCCGTCCCGGCCAGCTGCTTCTCGATCAGCTTGGCAACCTCGGTCGAACCTGTGAAGCAGACGCCAGCGATGCGCGGATCGGCGGTGAGCGGCCCGCCGACCGATGGGCCGTCGCCAGGGAGCAACTGGATGACGTCTTCCGGCACGCCGGCCTCGCGCAGCAGTTCGACGGCGCGGAAGGCGATCAGCGGCGTCTGCTCGGCCGGCTTGGCGATCACCGAATTGCCGGTAACGAGCGCTGCCGCGATCTGGCCGGTGAAGATGGCGAGCGGGAAATTCCACGGCGAAATGCAGACGATGGCGCCGCGCGCTTGCGTGCCCACCTCGGCATTGGCCGCCTCGGTGGCGTAGTAGCGCAGGAAGTCGACCGCTTCGCGCACCTCGGCGACGCCGTCGGCCAGCGATTTGCCGGCCTCGCGGGTGGCGAGTGCAAAGAACTCGACGGCATTGGCCTCATAGAGATCGGCGGCCCGGTTGAGGATGGCGGCGCGCTCGGCGACGGGACGCTTCGCCCAGGCCGGTTGCGCTTCCACCGCGAAGCGCACGGCGGTCGCGACTTGCTTGGCAGCTGCTTCGCTGACCGTGCCGACCACTTCGGAAGGCTTTGCCGGGTTGACGATCGGACGCTGCTTGCCATAGCCGGCGGCCCGCGTAATCGGCTTGGCATGCCAGCGATCCGGCCCGGCGAAGGCCGCCCTGGCCTTGTCGATCGCCGCCAGCGTCACCGTGTCGGTGATGTCGAATCCTTTCGAATTGCGACGCCCGGCTCCAAAAATCTGGGAAGGCCGGGCAATCGCCGGATTGGCTGCCGGACCCTGGCTTTCGACCGTCTCGAGCGGATCGCGCGCAATGTCCTCCGGCTCGACATCCTCATCGGTCAGCTGGTGCACGAAGGAGGAGTTGGCGCCGTTCTCCAGCAGCCGGCGCACCAGATAGGCCAGCAGATCGGAATGCGCTCCGACCGGTGCATAGATACGGCAGCGCGTGCCTTCGGACCGTCGCACCGTCTCGTGCAGCGCCTCGCCCATGCCGTGCAGGCGCTGGAACTCGAAGGAATCGCGGTTATTATCAGCCATCGACAGGATGGCGGCGACGGTGTGGGCATTGTGGGTGGCGTACTGCGGGTAGATGCGGTCGGTCATGCCAAGCAGCTTCTTGGCGCAAGCCATGTAGGAGACGTCGGTGTTGGCCTTGCGGGTGAAGACGGGATAGCCGGTGAGTCCCAACGTCTGCCCCCGCTTGATCTCGGTGTCCCAATAGGCGCCCTTGACCAGCCGAACCATGATGTTGCGGTCGTATTTCTTGGCCAGCGCATAGAGCCAGTCGATGGCGAAGGCCGCGCGTGGCCCATACGCCTGCACCACCACGCCAAACCCGTTCCAGCCGGCAAGTTCCGGCTCGGCCAGCACCCGCTCGATGACGTCGAGCGATAGATCGAGGCGGTCGGCCTCCTCGGCATCGATGTTGAGACCCATGCGCGAATGGCGCGCGGCCAGCGCCAGCGACAAAAGCCGCTCGGCCATCACAGGCAGCATCTCGTCCTTCTGCGCCACCTCGTAACGCGGATGCAGCGCCGAAAGCTTGACCGAGATGCCGTGGTTCTGCCTGATGTCAGGACCGTTGGAGCCGGAATCGAGCGACGAAATCGCGTCAGCATAGGCCTTGTGATAGCGCAAGGCGTCGGCCTCGGTGCGGGCCGCCTCGCCCAGCATGTCGAAAGAATAGAGATAACCCTTCTGGGTCATCGGCCGGCCGCGCTTGACGGCTTCAGTGATGGTGCGGCCGAGCACGAACTGCTCGCCCATCTCGCGCATGGCGGCGGCCACCGCCTTGCGGATGACCGGCTCGCCCAGCCGCCGCACCATAGAACGCAGCGTGCCCTCGATGCCGCCCTCGCCTTCGTCGAGGACGCGGCCGGTCAGCATCAGCGCCCAGGTCGAGGCGTTGACGAAGATGGAGCTCGAACCGCCCGAATGCGCCGACCAGTCGTGCGGCGCGATCTTGTCGGCGATGAGGTCGTCCATCGTCTCGGTATCGGGCACGCGCAGCAGTGCCTCGGCCAGGCACATCAGCGCCACGCCTTCCTTGGTGGAGAGACCGTACGCGGAGAGGAAGACTTCCATCAGCCTTGGATCCGACGAGCCGCGCACCGCGCGCACCAGATCGGCGGCGCGAGCCGAGATCGCCTTGCGGTCTTTCCCGGAGAGCCCCGTCGCCTCGGCAAGCCGCTTCACGGCCTCGTCTTCGTCGGGCAGGTAGTTGGCGCGGATCTGCTGGCGGATGGCATCGAGCGCTGGCATGGCGGTCCCGTGGATCGAGCAAAGGGGATCGGGCCGGCGGTCACCGGACCGAATGGCGCAAGCTAGCACAAGTGCAAAATTTCGGCCGGTCCAAAGAAATCGACATTGCAGGTCATTCGATCTATCCTAGCGGCATATAATTGACATTTGGACTGCGATTTCGATGACAGAAGACCAATTGGACCGCATAGATCGGAATATCCTGGCCGCACTTGCAAGCGATGGCCGGCTTTCCATGTCAGAACTAGCCGCAAAGGTCGGCCTGTCGAAGACGCCGGTGCAGGCGCGGGTGAAGCGGCTTGAGAAGGACGGCTATATCAGAGGCTACCAGGCGATCGTCGACCGCGAGCGCATGGGCGAAGGCCATGTCGCATTCGTCCAGGTGAAATTGTCCGACACCAGATCCGCCGCGCTCGACGCCTTCAACCGGTCCGTACAGGCTGTGCCGGAGATCGAACAGTGCCACATGATGGCATCGAGCTTCGATTATCTGCTGAAAGTCCGCACCAGGGACATCGCCGCCTACCGCCGCGTCCTCGGCGAGCGCATCTCGGCCCTGCCCCATGTCGCCCAGACCTCGACCTTTGTGGCGATGGAGACCGTGAAGGATCGGTAGATCACTCCGAAAGCGTCTTCAAGAACGCCACCAGAGCAGCGCGTTCTCGGTCTGAAAGCTCCAACGGGTGAACCTCTGATACCCCTTCGACGCTGGGCGCGGCCTTCGCATAGTGCGCCACGACCTCGTCGAGCGACGAAAACTGCCCGGCATGCATATAGGGCGGTCGCGTTGCCGCACCGCGCAGAGACGGCGTCTTGTAGGCGCGGATGAGTTGTGGCGCATTCTTGACCATGAAGCGCAGTTCGCCGCAGGCGGCAACCTCGCCGTCCCGATAGGCGCCAAGGCAGTTGAACGGGTCGGCCTCGACTTGGTGCACGGCATCGATGCGGCCGCGATCCGGCGGCAGGCCCGCAACAGGCGGCACGCCGGTGTTGTGAAAGCTGTTGTCGGTGAAGCGCGGGCCGTTGTGACAGGTCACGCAATTGGCCTTGCCGATGAACAGTTTAAGCCCAAGGATTTCTTGTTTGGAAAAGACAGCATCGCCCTTCGGCTCGGCACCGGTGGCGAGGTCCAGCGCAAAGCGGTCGAAGCGCGCTGGCGTGGGCGCGATCGAGCGTTCGAAGGCGGCAATCGCCTTGCCGATATTGACGAAGACACCGTTGATGGCGTCGCGCTGCGCGCTGCTCATGGCATTCCAGGCTGCTTTCTCGGCATCGTTTCCAAGTGGGCTGGCATTCAACGGCATGCCGGAAAAATCGGGCAGCGGCCCAAAAATGCGCTCATAGCGCTCGCCGAAGCGCGCCTTGATGTAATGCGCGTAGGCAGCGCGGTTTCCCGCCTGCTCCAGTGGATTTTCGAGCGGCGTCAACGCTTGCGCCCACAGGCTGTCGCGACGGCCATCCCAGAAGAACCAGGGATCGTGCGCCACGCCGGCCAGCGGCATGGTGCGCCGGTTGGTGTGGCCGACGCCGACCGCCTGCGGCAGGTCGTCCTGGAACTGGCGGTCGATCTTGTGGCAGGTCGAACAGGATACCGACCCGTCACCGCTCATGCCCTGATCGAAGAACAGCGTCGAGCCGAGTGCGGCGGCGGCCGGCACGTCGGCAAAACGATTGGT
The DNA here is from genome assembly GCF_003997175.1 of Mesorhizobium sp. Primo-A. NCBI lineage: Bacteria > Pseudomonadati > Pseudomonadota > Alphaproteobacteria > Hyphomicrobiales > Phyllobacteriaceae > Mesorhizobium > Mesorhizobium sp. Primo-A. The sequence continues at coordinate 125,544 of NZ_RZTG01000013.1, read as the reverse complement.
GGTGTCGGCCTTGAGCGCCGGCAGCGACGACAGCGCCAGCGAAGCGATAGTCTTCTTTTCTGCGTCGGAAAAATCAGGCTTGCCGCAGCCCACGAGGACGACGGCGACCATCAGCGCCAGAAAGCGGAAAAGGCGCTTCATCGATCGCTCACAGCACCACGTTGAACAGTACGGTATCGGAGCCGGCGCCGGATGAGATGGCGAAACGAAGTTGCCACCAGCCGCTCATGGTGAATTTCAGCCCCTCGATGCGGTAACGGCCTTCGCCCAGGTAATCGGTGACCTGCGGGCTGGTCGGCAGGCCGTGATTGTGTTGCGGCATGCCGCCGGAGATGGCGATCGCGGCGCGCTCCACCGAAGCCCCTGTCTTTGTCTTCAGGGTCAGCAGCCAGGATTCCAGTTCGCCCTGCCGCACCACGCCCCGTTCCGGCACGAAACTCGCCACGTACAGCCCGTTGTCGGTTTTCTTCGTCCGCGCGACATCCGGGCCGGCTGGCAGCGACGAACGCGGCGCCGTCAGGAAGACGACCGCGAGAATGCCGACCAGCAAGGCAGCCAGACCAAGACCCGCCAGAAGATAACGCCATATCGATGCCAAACCGGTTCCTCTTCTGCAGACAACGCTCTGCCGAACGGATCGCATCCCGCCAGCCTGTGGGAAAACGCTGTGGCGGAAAAAACCCTGCTTGCCAAGCATGGCGCTGCCGATGGCAAAAAGCTACAGCACCGGGAAGCACTGGAGGATTGTAGATGGCGGGAACCGGCGTCGCCTCGATCGGCGAATGCATGCTCGAACTGTCGGGCCAGACCGGACCGAACTGGCGCATGGGCTTTGCCGGCGACACGTTCAACACGCTGTGGGCGCTGCACGCGCTGAGCACTGAGCGGCCGGCAACCTATGTCTCGGCCTTCGGCGACGATCCGTTCTCGCAAGCCCAGATCGATTTCTTAGGCCAGAACGGCATCGGCATCGGCTCCAGCCCGATCATAGCGGGCGCACGGCCTGGCCTCTATGCCATCACGCTGACCGGGGCCGAGCGTTCCTTCACCTACTGGCGCGGCGACGCCGCCGCGCGGCAGCTCGCCTCAGACCCGGTTGCATTGTCGGAAAACCTGGTAAATCAGGCGCTTGTCTATTTTTCCGGAATCACTTTGGCAATTCTGGATGAGGCCGCGCGCGCCGTATTGCTGGCGGCTGTCGCCAAGGCGCGCTCGGCCGGTTCACTTGTCGCCTTCGATCCCAACTACCGGCCGCGGCTTTGGCGCAATCGCGAGGATGCACAGGCAGCGATCGTCGAAGCCCTTGCCGCCACCGACATCGCATTGCCGACTTTCCCCGACGAGCAGATGCTGTTTGGCGATGCAACACCGCAAGCGACCGCAAAGCGACTCAGGCAACTGGTTAGCGAGGTCGTCGTCAAGAACGGCGAGCAGCCCGCCCTGATTGCCCAAGGAGAAACACTACGCGAAGTCCCGGCGATCCATGTCGCCGCCCCCGCCGATACGACCGGCGCCGGCGATTCGTTCAACGGCGGCTATCTTGCGGCTCGTCTTGCCGGCCACGACCCGCAGGAAGCCGCGCGCCGTGCGCATCGTGTCGCCGCCGCCGTGGTGCAAGTGCGCGGCGCGCTGGCGCCGTTCGAGACGCTGCGGGCGGCTTTCGAAGGCTAAGGTCGGAAAAACTAGGGCAGGCGGAACCTGTATTCCGTGACGTGGTGGTAGATCGCGCCCGGCCACAGCGTTGCTTGCGGGAAATAAGGCCGGTTCGGCGCGTCCGGCCAAATCTGCGGCTCCAGGCAGAAGCCGCAAAAGGCCTTGTAGTTCCGCCCTTCCAGCCCGGTGCGCGGCGTCACATACTGGCCGGTATAGAGCTGGACGCCGGGCTCGGTGGTCCAGACCTCCATCTCGACACCGGAACTGGCGCCTTGCGTCCATGCCGCCTGCTTGAGCGGCCCGCGTGCCGAAGCAAGGCAGAAATTCTGGTCGTAGGGCAGTTGATCACCCTCGGTTTCCATGCGCAGCGGCCGCGCCTGGCGGAAATCGAATGGCGTGCCGTCAACCGGCTTGACCACGCCTGTGGGGATCATGTCGCCATCGACCGGCAGGTAGGCGCCGGCATTCAGCATCATCCTGTGGTCGAGAATGTCGCCTGCGCCGCCATCATCCAGGTTGAAATAGGAATGCTGGGTGAGATTGCACAGCGTCGGCTCCTCGCAGGTGGCGGTCAGCTCGACGCTGAGCGTGCCGGGGATCTTCAGCCGGTAGGTGCAGGTGACGTCGAGCGCGCCGGGAAAACCCATCGTGCCGTCGGGATCGTGCAGCGTCAGCGTGACGAAATCCCTGCCATGCAAGGAAACCGTCCACGGCCGGTGGGAGTAACCTTGCGAGCCGCCATGCAGCGTATGCTTGTCGAGGAAGTTTTGCTCGGTCTGGTAGCGGCTGCCGCCAATGGTGAAGCGGCCGTCGCGGATGCGGTTGGCATAGCGGCCGACGACCGCACCGAAGAAGGCCGTATCCGTCTCGTAGCCTTCCAGACTGTCATAGCCGAGCACCAGCGGAGCATCGTGCCCGGTCAGGCGCAAATCCTGGATGATCGCGCCCAGACCGATGATGTTGGCTGTGATGCCGCCGCCCCTGATCGTGAAGCGACGCACCTGCTCGCCAGCCTGCGTCGTGCCGAAAACCTCGCCGTCCTTCATCGCCATGCCCGTAAATGCCAGTTGATCCAGAAGACTTCGGCTGGTTTTTCCATGAGAGATGGGCAGGCCATCGGCCTCCCCATCCCAGGGATAGCCTATCAGAGGCCGAGGCCGCCGATGCAGACATATTTGGTGTCGAGATAATCCTCGATGCCCTGATGCCCGCCTTCCTTGCCGAGGCCGGATTCCTTGACGCCGCCGAACGGCGCCTCCGGCGTGGTGATGAGGCCTTCATTGACCCCGACCATGCCGTATTTCAGCCCTTCCATCACTCGGAAGGCGCGGCCGAGGTCACCGGTGTAGAAGTAGCAGGCAAGGCCGAATTCGGTGTCGTTGGCGAGGGCGACGGCTTCCTCTTCGGTCTCGAACTTGAACACCGGTGCGACCGGGCCAAAGATCTCTTCCTTCATGAAGCGCATCTTGGGTGTCGCGTTGGCGATGACCGTCGGCTGGAAGAACGAACCGCCGAGCGCATGGCGCTTGCCGCCGGCAACGATCTTGCCGCCCTTTGATGTGGCGTCGGCGATCAGTTCCTCGACCTTCTCGACCGCCTTCTCGTCGATCAGCGGCCCCTGCTGCACGCCGTCCTCGAGGCCGGAGCCGACCTTCAGCGCGTTGCTGGCGGCAGCGAGCTTCTCGACGAACTTGTCATAGACACCTGCCTGGACAAGGAAGCGGTTGGTGCAAACGCAGGTCTGGCCGGAATTGCGGTACTTGGCGGTGATGGCGCCGGCGACGGCACGCTCGAGGTCGGCGTCGTCGAAAACGATGAACGGCGCGTTGCCGCCGAGTTCCATCGACACCTTCTTGACGGTGACCGACGACTTCTGGATGAGAAGCTTGCCGACCTCGGTCGAGCCGGTGAAAGTGATCTTCGACACCAGCGGATTGGCGCAGATCTCGTCGCCGATCTCGCTGGCCGAACCGGTCAGGATGTTGACGACGCCCTTGGGGAAACCGACTTCCTCTGCGAGCGCGCCCCAGGCGAGACCCGAATACGGCGTCTGCGACGCAGGCTTGACCACGGCGGTGCAGCCGGCGGCGAGCGCCGGGCCGAGCTTGCGGGCCAGCATCGAGGACGGAAAATTCCACGGCGTGATGGCGGCGATGACGCCAACCGGCTCCTTGGTCACCAGGATGCGGCGGTCCGCCCATGGCGAGGGCACGACGTCGCCATAGGTGCGGCGACCTTCCTCGGCGAACCACAATATGTAGGACGCGGCCGAGCCGATCTCCCCCTTCGATTCGAACAGCGACTTGCCCTGCTCGATGGTCAGCAGTTCGGCCAGTACGTCCTGATTGTCCATCATCGCGTCGTGCAGCTTGCGCAGCAGCTTCGAGCGCTCGAGCGCGGTCGTCTTGCGCCAGGTCTTGAAAGCTTCCGCGGCGGCTTCGATGGCGCGGCGGGTCTCGGCCTTGCCCGACTTCGGCACGGTGCCGATCTTGAGACCGGTGGCAGGGTTGTTGACGTCGACCGTCTGGCCGCTGTCGGCCTGCACCCATTCGCCATTGATGAGATTGGCCTGCCGCATGAAATGGCTGGTTTTCTGAAGCATGCTATCCTCCGTTCGGCGCCCTGACGGGCGGGTCTGTGAAATCTTCGGTGCGCGTGCGCCATGGACTGAGGCCGGCACGCCGGAGCCACTGCTCTTTACCGAGGGCAAGGCACGCAAGCAATCGCAAGATGGCATATAGGGCTTGGGCCAGAGCGAGACGAGAGCAGGCTGACGTGCTTACACCGATGCCTTACCCGAAAACGTACAAGACAACAGTCAGCCAGAACGCGGTGGTGACGGCGGCGCAGGCCGTGGCGAGGGTCATCTGGTTCGACGCCAGCGCCTGGCCGGTGTTGAACTGCACCGCGATCAGATAGGAATTGACGCCGGATGGCATCGCGGCCACCATCACCGCCACCTTGGCCGTCAAGGGCGGCATGCCGAGCAACCAGACGAAGACCAGCACCAGCGCCGGCATCAGGAACAGCTTCAGCACCGAAAGCGCCAACGCCGGCCGGACATTGCCCGATATGCCGAAACGGCGCAGGCTGAGCCCCATGGCGAACAGCGCCACTGGCCCGGCAGTGCCAGCCAGCGTATCGACCAGCCGCGTGGCAAGGTTCGGCAGCGGCGCGCCGGTTAGGCGCCAGGCCAGCCCGGCCAGGATACCGATGATCAGGGGATTGGTGAACAGTCTTCTCAGAAAGCTCTGGACGATGCGCAGCAGGTGTACGGGCTCACTGCCACCGCGGCCAAATATCTCGAACATGATGATCGAAGCCATCATCATGGTCGGCAGATGCACGGAAACGAGCAGCGACAGCACTTCGAATCCCCTCGACCCGAATACGCCGAGAACGAAGGGAATGCCCAGCAGCACCACATTCGAGAAGGACGACGACACTCCACCGACGATGCCTGCGCGTGCGTCCCGCCCGAAGATCCGCGTCGTCACCAGATGGCCGGCAGCCCATGTCATTGCAACCGCCGTGAAGTAAGCGCCCCACAGCGGCCAAGGCGCCACGCCATGGAAGTCGGACTTCACCATCGTCTGGAACAGCAGCAGCGGCATCGCCACGTTGATGGCAAATTCCGAAATCCCCTCGCCGCTCGCCGGCTTCAGATAGCCGGTGAGCCCGGCGAGGTAGCCGAGCGCGACAAGGCTGAAGACGAAAAGAACGGTTTCGGTGAGCGGAGACATTTTTACCGTGAGGGGCGGGTTCCCCGTGATAGGCGAGCCAGGACCGCGACGCAATCGCGCCTGAATTTGATCATCGTCGGCTGGCAGCGTTATAGAGGGCTTGGATCATCAGGGCGGACACGAACGACAAATGGCCTTTGTCCGACTCTCGAACCTCAGTCTTTTGCAGCGGGCATGGCTGACGGCTTTCGTCGCCGCACTGCTTTGTCTTGCCGCGACCGCGCTTGCAGTTGCCGAGACGAAAAGCGACGCGCGCAGCGTCACCGATCGAGGCCGCATTCACGGCGACGCTGAAGGTATTCACCAGGGAAGCCTTCCGATGCAATGGCCTTCGCGCAGAACAATCTCGGGGATGTCAGCTGGAATCGGGCCAGCTATGGCGGCGGCAAGGCCGAATATCAAAAGGCGATCGGATTCTTCGAGAACGCCAAGCAGCGCTTTAGCGAAGCCGGCTACACCAGCCATCCCTCTCACCGACCAGAAGGTCGATCTGGTGAAGAAGCAGATGGCGAAGAAGTAGGTCTACGCTTCCCGCCGACCGCGCCTTGTCTTTCGGCCGGCTTTACCGTCCCTATATGTCCTGCCACCGGAACCCCTTGCCGGGAACCGCAGAAGGATAGCGGATGATTCGATTTGCCTTGGCGTTGTTCCTGCTTGTTGTTCCCAGCGTGGCGCACGCCACGGATGCAGGCTGGGCGCTGCTGCGCGACGGCGGACACGTCGTGCTGCTGCGCCATGCCATGGTCACCGGCACCACCGATCCGGCCAATTTCGACATCGACAGCTGCGCCACCCAGATGAACCTGTCGGCGCGCGGCAAGCAGCAGGCGAGCAAGATCGGCGCTCTGTTTGCCGCTCGGGCGGCACCGATCGAGCGCGTGCTGTCCAGCCGCTATTGCCGCTGCCTCGACACCGCCCGCATCGCCTTCGAGACCGACCCGGAACTCTTTGCACCGCTCGATCTCCTGAAAGGCGACGAGACGCAGAAGGCCGCGCAGATCGCTGCGATCCTGAAGGAAATCCGCGTCTATTCCGGCTCCGACAATCTGGTCATGGTCACCCATCTGGAAGACATCGTGGCACTGACCGGCATCTCACCGCGCGAAGGTGAGGCCGTCGTCGTCGAGCCGCAAGGCGATGGCCTGCGCGTGCTCGGCCGCGTCACCTTCTGAGCGTGCTGCGCGATCGCTGACGCCGAAAGCGGTGTTGCTGAAATGCCACCGTTGAAAGAAGCCGCAAATTCGCCGTGACAATGCCGCTTGCGACAACCCGTCGCAGGGGCTATAGGCGCGCTCCCGGTCACGAGAACCGAAGCGAGCACAACGGTTGGAGCTTTCGTCTCCGCCCGTGCAGGCGGCATTGCCGCCCTGTATACGGCGCCGCTTTGGGGATTGGGATCGCGGATGTAGCTCAACTGGGAGAGCGCCGGACATAATCCGGAGGTTGTGGGTTCGAGTCCCTTCATCTGCACCACGGATAGCTCAGTTTGGTTAGAGCATCAGATTGTTAATCTGACTGTCGAAGGTTCGATTCCTTCTCCATTGGCCTTGAAAAGCCATCCGAAAAACGGTCCGGGGACTGGAATGCGAAAGACTGGACGGGTGACCCAAGCCTTCGGGCGCGGATCATCTCAAGCGTCTTTCGCCATCGGCTCGCGGCCAGGCCCGCGGTGACGATCAAGGCGCGGTGTCGCCGGCAAGGGAGGCTAAGGCCTCCTGCGCCCGCTTCGCTGCCCCGCGATCCGCTCCCGAAGGCCCGCCACGGCTCGATGCCACCAGTCCCCGGATCATTCGTGCCCGGGCTACGACGCAAGAGACGACGTGAAACGAGAAACGAAGGGAAGATCGACGCATGACGTGACGCCTCGCATGGGGCCATGCCCGACAGGAGTAAGACAATGACCATTCTCGACAAGGTTCTTGGACGCGAGCGCGTCCTCGTAAAGGAAAACGAACGTGCCCTCGCCCTCCACAAGGGGGAGATCAAGGCTGTCCTGCTGCCGGGCGAGCACTGGCTCGCCAACCGGCGCGGCAGCCTCGAAGTGTCTCGGCACGATCTGAAGAACCCGGAATTCGTTTCGGCATACGAGAAGGCGTTGTTCGACAAGCTTCCGGATGTGGCCGCGCGTCATTTCACCGTCGTTCGCACCGGGCGCACGGATGTCGCCGTCATCGAGCGTGACGGCAATCTGCACGCCGTGCTGGCACCGGACCGCAAGCTCGTGCTGTGGACGGATGCCGGCCCGTGGAAGGTGACGCTGATCGACACGTCAGTCGATCTCGCCATCGATGCGGCGATCATGCGCCGGCTCGGCCAGGCCCGGAAGGCGGAATTGATGTCCGTCCATCCGGTCGTCGATGGTCAGGCCGGACTGCTGTTCATCGACGGTGTCCTGGTCAGGACGCTGACGGCGGGCGTGCATGGCTTCTGGAACGTCGGACGCATGGTGCAGATCAAGGTCGTCGACCTCAAGCGCCAGTCGCTCGACGTTGCCGGGCAGGAAGTGCTGACCAAGGATCGCGTGACGATCCGCGTCAACATCGCAGCCGAATACCGGGTCGTCGATCCGGTCAAGGCGGTCAGCATGGTGAAGGACTTCTCCGAAGCCCTCTACCGCGCCCTGCAATATGCCTTCCGCAAGACGCTTGGCGCGCTGACACTCGATCAGATCCTCGAAAAGAAGGTGACGATCGATGAGGAAGCGGCAGCCAAGGTCCGCGCCGACATGGCCGAGATCGGCGTGGAGGTCAGCGATATCGCGCTCAAGGATGTCATCCTGCCGGGCGAGATGCGCGAGATCCTCAACCAGGTGGTGTCGGCCGAAAAGCAGGCCGAGGCCAACATCATCCGTCGCCGCGAGGAGACGAACGCGACCCGTTCCCTCCTCAACACGGCCAGGGTGATGGCGGAAAACCCGGTGATGCTGCGGCTGAAGGAGCTCGAGGCGCTGGAAACCATCGCCGGCAAGGTCGAGCGGCTGACCGTCCACAACGGAACGGGCGGGCTGCTGAACGATCTGGTCAAGCTTCGCGACAGCTGATGCATGTCGCCAAAAGTGTTCCGCTTTTGGAAAAACGACACGCATCGAAATAAGGCTGACGTTGCGTCAACAGAAGGGCCGCCGGGTAAACCGGCGGCCCTTCTTGCGTTTCGAAGGAAACCTACCCATCTGCGCCCGGCGTATCAGGCCTTTTCCTGCCGGAAAAAACCGATTAGACAGCGCCCAAACAAGATGCGGACAGATTCCGCCCGCAACCGAAGGAAAAGCCCTTGTCCACCACGTTCGACAAAGTCGCCAAGATCATTGCCGACACCAGCGAGATCGATATCGACACCATCACGCCCGAGAGCCACACGATTGACGATCTCGGCATAGACAGCCTCGATTTTCTCGACATCGTCTTTGCCATCGACAAGGAATTCGGCATCAAGGTGCCGCTGGAAAAGTGGACCCAGGAGGTCAATGACGGCAAGGCTTCGACCGACGATTACTTCGTCATGAAGAACCTGTGCGCCAAGATCGACGCGCTGGTCGCCGCCAAGACCGCCTGACGTCAGTTGAGCGCACGATCTTGACGCGCTCTGCCGCCTGACCCACAAAGCCGCACATGAGCAGCCCCCGCGACGTCGTCATATCAGGTATCGGCCTTGTCTCCTCGCTGGGGGAAGGTCCTGACGCCCACTGGCAGAAGCTCGCGCAACCGGGCCCGCAGCCGGTGCTCGAAGCGACGCGCTTTGCACCCTATACTGTCCATCCGCTGCCTGAGATCGACTGGAACCTGCAGATCGCCAAGCGTGGCGATCAGCGCCAGATGGAAACCTGGCAGAGGCTCGGCACCTATGCTGCCGGCCTTGCACTGGACGACGCCGGCATCAAGGGCAATGACGAACTCTGCGCGACCATGGACATGGTTGTGGCGGCGGGCGGTGGCGAGCGCGACGAGGCGGTCGATGCCGCCATTCTCGCCGCTTCGGAAAGCCGCAATGACCGCGATGTACTGCTCAACGAGAAATTGACCACCGAATTGCGCCCGACACTGTTTCTGGCCCAATTGTCCAACCTGCTCGCCGGCAACATCTCCATCGTCCACAAGGTCACCGGTTCGTCCAGAACCTTCATGGGCGAGGAAGGTGCCGGTGTCGCCGCGGTTGAAACGGCCGCCGCACGCATCCGCTCGGGTCAGTCGACGCATATCCTGGTCGGCGGTGCCTTCCAGACCGAACATCCCGATATGCTGCTCGGCTATGAACTCGCCGGCTATCTGCATCGCGGCCCATGGAAGCCGGTTTGGCAAAGACAGGGCACTGAGGGCGGTGGCGTCGTGACCGGCTCCGGCGGCGCCTTCCTGGTGCTGGAGCAGCGCGAACACGCGATGAGCCGCGGCCGCAAGATCTATGCAGAACTTGGACCGGTCGTCTCCGGCCGCGCCCGGCGGCCACGGGGAGAACTCGACGCCGAGATCGCCGCACTGCTCAAGCAGGCTGCATTGCCGAACGGCAAATTGCTGACCCTGTCGGGCGCATCGGGGGCGCATGCGGCGACAACAGCCGAGAAGGCAGCGCTCGATGCCAATCCGGCGATCGCCGCGCGTGGCTTCTCGACGCTGACCGGGCACATGAAGGAAGCACAGTTTCCTTTCGCTGTGGCACTGGCGGCACTCGCTGTCGACCGCAAGGCCGCCTATCCTGTTTTTGATGCCGCAGCCGAGACGCCGTTCGAAGGCGTTCCCCAATCCGTCCTTGCAACGGCGATCGGCTATCACCAATTCGAGGGCATGGCGCTGGTCAATGCCGCGTAACGCGGCTCCACGACCCATGCTGCAACGATAAGAGGGCTCCCGGATGGCCAATCTCAGAGATCACATGGGCAGGCCGATCGTCGCCGTCACCGGCATCGGCGTGGTGACCTCGCTTGGCGTCGGCAAATCAGACAATTGGGCGGCACTGACCTCCGGCAAGTCGGGCATTCACCCGATCACCCGCTTTCCCATCGATCAATTGAACACCCGCATCTCCGGCATGGTCGATTTCCTGCCGTCGAGCTCGAAAGGCGCCAGCCCACTCACCTATGAGCTAGCCGAGCTTGCGGGCTTAGAAGCGGTGAGCGAAGCCGGTCTTGATTCCAGCGATTTCGGCGGACCGCTCTTCCTCGCATCGCCGCCAGTCGAACTCGACTGGGCCGAGCGCTTCTCGCTCTACAATTCTGACAAGGACAAGGATGACACCGCCGCCGAAAGACTGCTTCGGGTCGCGCGTAGCTTGAAAGAGCTGGATATTTTCGAGACCACCCAGTTCGGTTCGATCGCCGGCCGCCTTGCCGATCGCCTTGGCACGCGTGGTCTGCCGATCACGCTGTCGACGGCTTGCGCTTCAGGCGCCACCGCGATTCAGCTCGGTGTCGAGGCGATCCGACGCGGCGAATGCGACCGTGCGCTGTCGATCGGCGCGGACGGTTCCGCGACCGCCGAGGCATTGATCCGTTTCTCATTGCTTTCGGCGCTCTCCACGCACAACGACATCCCCGAAAAGGCGTCGAAACCCTTCTCCAGGGATCGCGACGGCTTCGTGTTGGCCGAGGGATCCGGGGCGCTGGTGTTGGAATCGCTTGAGACGGCATTGGCTCGCGGCGCGACTATTCTCGGCGTCCTGGGCGGTTGCGGCGAGAAGGCCGACGACTTCCACCGCACCCGCTCCAAACCGGACGCTTCACCGGCCATCGCCGCGGTCCGCGCCGCCCTCGTCGATGCCGGACTGGGTGAAGACGAGATCGACTACGTCAATGCCCACGGCACCTCGACGCCCGAAAACGACAAGATGGAGCATCTGGCGCTGTCGACGGTGTTCGGCGAGCGGATCGGCTCTATGCCGGTCTCGTCGAACAAATCGATGATCGGTCACACGCTGTCGGCGGCGGGCGCTGTCGAGGCGGCTTTCTCGCTGATGACGATGCGCGAAAGCGTCATTCCGCCGACCATCAACTATGACAATCCCGACCCCGCGATCGTGCTCGACGTGGTGCCGAACAAGAAGCGCAACGCCGAGGTCCGCACCGTTCTGTCGAGCTCCTTCGGCTTCGGCGGCCAGAACACTTGCCTTGTCATGGCGCGGGAACCGGTCTAAGCGACCTTTTTCAGCCAGACTGAACCGACAGGCCCCATGCGCGCATTGCAACTTATAGAGGACCGCCGTCTTGAGACGGTGGACCTGCCGCCTCCTCCACCGCCGGCACTCGGCGAAGTCACGCTGCGCATCAAGGCAGTAGCGCTGAACCATATCGACGTCTGGGGCTGGCGCGGCATGGCCTTCGCCAAGCGCAAGCTGCCGCTGGTCGTCGGCGCGGAGGCCTCCGGCGAGGTCGAGGCGGTTGGCCCCGGCGTTTCCAGCCTGCTGCCCGGACAATTGGTGTCGATCTATGGCGCGCGCACCTGCGGCCTCTGCCGAGCCTGCCGCGAAGGCCGCGACAACCTCTGCGAACATGTTTCGGGCGTGCACGGTTTCCATCTCGACGGTTTCGCGCAGGAGAAGATCAACCTGCCGGCCCGCCTGCTGGTCCCTGCCCCGCCCGGCGTGACCGACATCGGGGCGGCGGTGGCGCCCGTCACCTTCGGCACCGTCGAGCACATGCTGTTCGACAACGCCAGGCTTCAACCCGGCGAAACCATCCTTATCCATGCCGGCGGATCCGGCATCGGCTCGGCGGCCATCCAGTTGGCCAAGCGGATGGGTTGCACGATCATCACTACGGTCGGCTCCAACGACAAGATCGACAAGGCCAAGGCGCTCGGCGCCGACCATGTCATCAACTACCGCGACGACCGTTTCGAGGGCGTCGTGCGCAAGCTGACCAAGAAGAAGGGCGTCGACGTCGTCTTTGAACATGTCGGCGCCGACACATTCGCCGCCTCGATGCTGTGCCTGAAGCGTGGCGGCCGCCTGGTGACCTGCGGTTCGACCTCCGGCGTGTCGACGCAGATCAATTTGATGCAGCTGTTCCAGCAGCAATTGAAACTGCTTGGCTCCTTTGGCTGCCGCATGGAAAACATGGCCAACGCCATGCAGAAAATGGCGGCGGGACAGGTCGCACCCGTCATCGACACCGAAGTCGGCTTCGACGGTATCGACGCCGCGCTGAAGCGCATGGAAGGCCGCGACGTTTTCGGCAAGATCATCCTGCGCGTCGGCTAGAGCCTTGACCTCTGTATTCAAGAAGTTCCGCCGGGACCTCAAATTTCGTTACGGCAGGCAACTGCGCCAGCTCAATTACTGGCTGGTGGCGCGGGCAGCGATGATGATCATCTCGGTCCTGCGCCTGCTGCCGGCCGACAGTGCGCTGAATTTCGCCGACCGCGTCGCACGCCTGGTCGGCCCCCGGGTGGGACGCCATCAGGTCGCCGTCGACAATCTGCGCAAGGCCTATCCGGAAAAGAGCGAAGCCGAAATCCAGGCGATCGCCTCCGACATGTGGGGCAACATGGCTCGCCTTGCCGCCGAATACATCTTTCTCGACGCCCTCTTCGACTACGACCCCGCAGCCAGCGAGCCCGGCCGCGTCGAGGTCAAGGGAGCTGACCACTTCGTCGAAATAGCCAGCGAAGAGAAGCCGCACATCGTCTTCACCGGTCATCTCGGCAATTTCGAATTGCTGCCGGTGGCGGCCGCGACTTTCGGCATGAACATCACTGCGCTGTTTCGCCCGCCTAACAATCCCTATCTCGCCGACTACATCCTCTCGACGCGCCGCTCGACCATGGGCTCGTTGCTGCCATCCATGGCGGGCGCGTCATTCGCCCTGGCCGGGGTTCTGGAGAACGGCGGCAACATCGGCATCCTTGTCGACCAGAAATTCTCCAATGGACTGGAGACGACATTCTTCGGCCGTCCCTGCCAGAGCAATCGCGTGCTGGCCACCCTTGCCCGCCACTACGATTGCGACGTCTATCCGGCGCGCTGCGTCAGGCTGCCGGGCAACCGCTTCCGGCTCGAAATCGAGGACAAGTTGACCTTGCCGCGCACCGCTGACGGCAGCGTCGATGTCCGTGCCACCACCCAGCGTCTCAACGACGTCGTCGAGCGCTGGGTGCGAGAAGATCCCGGCCAGTGGATGTGGTTCCACAAAAGGTGGGAGATCAGCGGCGGGCGTCGAAAGCGACCGCAGGCAAAGGCGGTCCCAAACGCTTAGGCAGAGCTGCTGGCGTGGGGTTAGCCCAGCGCCAGCAGACAACAGCGAACCTGAACCCGCCTTAGTTGGTGACGACAATGCGCGTGTTGCCGAAACCCACTTCCCGCACCATCGAATAGAACGTGGCGGCATTGGCCGTGTGCAGCCTCACGCAGCCATGCGACGCCGGGCGGCCGAGCTGCCTGACGGCGCCGGTTCCATGGATGGCATAGCCGCCATGGAAGAACACCGAATAGGGCATCGGCGACATATGGTATTTGCGCGAATACCACATCCTGGCCGTGCGCTGCGGCCGATAGGTGCCGCGCGGCGTGAAATAGCCGGTGCGGGCGGTGGAGACACTCCACCGGTAAACCGACGCGCCATATCTGACGGTCATCGTCTGCGACGACACGTCTATATTTGCAACGAGGCTGGCTGCCCAGCCCTGCCCCGAAGCACCGAACAGCATTGCAACAAACATGGTTGCCATGAGAACTGTCTTTTTCATGCGATCAAACCCCTTTGATTGCCCCTAACCTGCCTGCCTGATTGTTTTTCATCTTTTTAATGGCAGATGCACGGGCTAACACACACACCTTGACCAATTCGCCAATCCAAAGCAGCGAATTTGAACGATTTCCCGCAATAGTTGCCGCAACGACACGCCGCACCGGCTTGATCGCCGGCGGGCTTGCAAAACCGCTGGGATCGCTGCTCAACTCTGCGCATGAACCAGCGACTCCTCCAGGCAATCGATGACAGGCGCGACGACGTCGTCGCGCTGACCGCCGAACTGATCCGTTTTCCGACTATCAATCCACCCGGCGAGGCCTACCGGCCATGCGCCGAATATCTCGGCGCGCGGCTGAAGAAGAGCGGTTTCGAGACCGAGTTCATCCGCGCCGAAGGCACGCCCGGCGACACCGACCGCTACCCGCGCGTCAATGTCGTTGCCCGTTCCGAAGGCAGGTCGCCGGGCGCCTGCGTCCACTTCAACTCGCATATCGACGTGGTCGAAGCCGGTGATGGCTGGACCGTCGATCCCTTCGCCGGCATCGTCAGGGACGGCAGGGTCTATGGCCGCGGCGCCTGCGACATGAAGGGCGGCCTTGCCGCCTCTATCATCGCAGCCGAGGCCTTCCTGGAAGTCTTCCCCGATTTTCCCGGCGCCATCGAAATATCCGGCACCGTCGACGAGGAATCCGGCGGCTTCGGCGGCGTCGCGCATCTGGCCAGGCTCGGCTATTTCTCAAAACCCAGGGTCGACCATGTCATCATTCCCGAGCCGCTGAACAAGGACCGCATCTGCCTCGGCCATCGTGGCGTCTGGTGGGCGGAGATCGAGACCAAGGGGGAGATCGCGCACGGCTCGATGCCGTTTCTCGGCGACAATGCGGTGCGCCACATGGGCGCCGTGCTGCGGGCTTTCGAGGACGAACTGTTTCCCGCGCTCGACCGCAAGATGACGCGCATGCCGGTCGTGCCCGAAGGAGCAAAACGCTCGACCATGAACATCAATTCGATCCATGGCGGCCAGACCGAGGATTTCCGGCCCGGCCTGCCGTCGCCCAACGTGCCCGACTCCTGCCGGATGACCATCGACCGCCGTTTCCTGCTCGAGGAAGATCTCGACACCGTCAAAGGTGAAGTGACCGGCATTCTCGACCGGTTGAAACGCGAGCGGACAAAATTCGACTATGAAATCCGCGACCTGATGGAAGTGCTGCCGCTGATGACCGAGCGCGACGCGCCGGTGGTCAAGGCGGTTGCGCAAGGCATCATGGCGATCTTCGACCGCGAACCCGATTATGTCATTTCGCCCGGCACCTATGACCAGAAGCACATAGCTCGCATCGGCCATATCTATGATTGCATCGCTTATGGGCCTGGCATTCTCGACCTCGCCCACCGGCCGGACGAATGGGTCGGCATATCGGACATGGTGGAATCGGCCAAGGTGATGGCGATAGGGCTCAACGTGCTGCTGCGCGGCACAGCCACGGGATAAGGTGTGCACCGCGACAAGCTTCGACTGCCGATGCGGTCGCCAGGACAAAAACATTCCCGGCCACGCCAAGGGGCAGAACGAAACGCAATTTACTCCGTGGCGAAATCACGCTTCTATCACTCGGGTTCGAGCACGTGTCTGAACGCATGGGGAGTTGCACGATGAAATTGTGGAAAACCATTCTGGCGGCCGCGGTGCTGTCGCTGGCCGCCGGCACCTCTGCGTTCGCCGCGCGAACCGACCTGGTCATCGGCATTCCGCTCGAACCCCCGCATCTCGATCCGACCGCCGGTGCCGCCGCAGCGATCGACGAGGTTCTCTATGCCAATGTGTTCGAAGGCCTGACGCGCATCGGGCCGAATGGCGAGGTGCTCCCGGATCTGGCCGAAAGCTGGACCATTTCCGATGACGGCAAGGTCTACACCTTCAAGCTGCACACCGGCGTGAAATTCCATGACGGCACCGACTTCGATGCCGCCGACGTGAAATTCTCGCTCGACCGGGCGCGAGCCGACAACTCCGTCAACGCGCAAAAGGGCCTGTTCGCCGCCATCGACAAGGTCGACGTCGTCGATCCGGCAACCGTCAAGGTCACGCTGAAGAACCCGCAGGGCTCGTTCCTCTACAATATGGGCTGGGGCGACGCGGTGATCGTGGCGCCGGAATCTGCCGACACCAACAAGGAGAAACCGATCGGCACCGGCCCGTTCAAGTTCCAGAGCTGGGCCAAGGGATCGTCGATCACGCTGGTCAAATCGGACAATTACTGGGGCACGCCGGCGTCGCTCGACAAGGCCGAGTTTCGCATCGTGCCGGATGCCGCGGCCTATGTGCCGGCGCTGCTCTCGGGCGACATCCAGGCTTTCCCGTTCTTCGATGCCGACAGCGTCGCCCAGGTCAAGGACGACCCGCGCTTCAAGGTGGTGATCGGCGCGACCGAGGGTGAGACCATCCTGTCGATCAACAACAAGAAGCCGCCTTTCGACAAGCTGCAGGTGAGGCAGGCGATCTCTTACGCGCTCGACCGCAAGGCCATCATCGACGGCGCCTCGGCCGGCCTCGGCCAGCCGATCGGCTCGCATATGTCGCCGGCCAACAAGGACTATGTCGACCTCACCGGCCGCTACCCGCATGATGTCGCCAAGGCCAAGGAATTGCTGAAAGAGGCAGGCCTCGAGAACGGCTTCAAGGCGACGCTGAAACTGCCGCCGCCCACCTATGCCCGTCTCGGTGGCGAAATCATCGCCTCGCAGCTTCGCGACGTTGGCATCGATCTGGAAATCATTCCGGTCGAATGGGCACAGTGGCTGGACCAGGTGTTCACCAAGAAGGATTACGACCTGACGATCGTCTCCCACACCGAGCCCAACGACATCGATATCTATTCGCGCAAGGATTATTACTTCAACTACGACAACCCGGCCTTCGACAACGTGATTGCCGATCTCGGCGTCACCTCCGACGAAGCCAAGCGCAAGGAATTGCTGGGGCAAGCGCAGAAGATCCTGGCCGACGATGCGGTGGTCGGCTTCCTCTATGAATTGCCGAAGATCGGCGTCTGGGACGCCAAGCTGCAAGGGCTGTGGGAAAACGCCCCGATCCAGGCCAATGATTTGACCAAGGTGAAGTGGAGCGAATGATCCCCCACCTTCCATGACCGCCTACCTCCTAAAACGCCTCGCCATCGCCATCGCCACGCTGGTGCTGGCTTCCATGGTGGTGTTCGCCGTCCTGGAGGTCCTGCCCGGCGATCCGGCGCGGCTAATGCTGGGCCTGAATGCCAGTGCCGACCAGGTCGAGTTGCTGCGCAACCAGATGGGCCTCAACGCGCCGCTGGCTTGGCGCTATCTGCACTGGGCGGGCGGCCTGCTCAGCCTCGATTTCGGCCGCTCCTACACCTATTCGGTGCCGGTCATCGGTCTGGTTCGCGAGCGGCTGGCCGTCTCGCTGCCGCTGGCGCTGATTGCGCTTGCGCTCTCCACCCTCATCGCGATTCCCGTCGGCCTGTTTTCCGCCAGCCGGCGTGGACGGGCCGGTGATACGATTTCCATGGGCGCCGCACAGCTTGGCGTCGCCGTGCCCAATTTCTGGTTCGCGCTGATGCTGATCTATGTCTTCGCCGTCTGGCTGCGGCTGGTTCCTGCTGGCGGCTTTCCCGGCTGGAGTGCCGGCGTCTGGCCAGCCTTGAAGTCGCTGCTGCTGCCGGCGTTGGCGCTTGCCTTGCCGCAAGCCGCGATTCTGGCGCGCGTCACCCGCTCGGCGCTGATCGAGGTGCTGAACGAGGACTATATTCGTACCGCCCGCGCCAAGGGTCTGCCCTACCGAGCTGTGCTGTGGCGGCACGCGCTGCGCAACGCCATGATTCCGGTGCTGACCATTCTGGGCCTGCAGTTCGCCTTCCTGCTTGCCGGCACCATCATCATCGAGAATGTTTTCTATCTGCCCGGCCTCGGCAGGCTGGTGTTCCAGGCCATCACCCAGCGCGACCTGATCGTCGTCGAAAGCGTCGTCATGCTGCTGGTCGCCGCCGTCATCGCCGTCAATCTGCTGGTCGACCTTTCCTATGCGGTCGTCGATCCGCGCCTGAGAAGCCGGCAATGACACTGCACATCGACATAT
This sequence comes from Mesorhizobium sp. Primo-A, assembly GCF_003997175.1. Taxonomy (NCBI): domain Bacteria; kingdom Pseudomonadati; phylum Pseudomonadota; class Alphaproteobacteria; order Hyphomicrobiales; family Phyllobacteriaceae; genus Mesorhizobium; species Mesorhizobium sp. Primo-A. The sequence continues at coordinate 107,360 of NZ_RZTG01000013.1, read as the reverse complement.
CAGAAGAGACGTTCGGCAGCATCCTGAGCAAGGCGTTCGGGAATACCGCCTTCGTTGCCGGTTTCGTCATCACCCTGCTGATCCTGGCAATGGCTGTCGTCTCCTATGCCTGGACGCCCTATGACGTCACGAAACTGGTGATATCGGATAAGACGCAAGCGCCCTCGCTGGCGCACTGGTTCGGCACCGACCATTTCGGCCGCGACATCCTGTCGATGGTCATGGTCGGCGCCCGCAATTCGATTGCCGTGGCGCTGGTCGCGGTCGGCATCGGCATGGGGGTCGGCGTGCCGCTCGGCGCCTTTGCCGCGGCACGCGGCGGCCCCGTCGACGAGGCGCTGATGCGGCTGAACGACCTCGTCTTCGCCTTCCCGGCTTTGCTGTCGGCGATCATGATCACCGCCATCTTCGGACCGGGCGCCGTCAACGCCATCATCGCCATCGGCATCTTCAACATCCCGGTCTTTGCGCGCGTCGCCCGGGCCGGCGCGCTGGCGATCTGGCCGCGCGAGTTCATTCTCGCCGCACGCGCCGCCGGCAAGAGCAGCACGCAGATCACAATCGAACATGTGCTGCCCAATATCGCCACGCTGCTTCTGGTGCAAGGCACCATCCAGTTCGCGCTGGGCATCCTGGCCGAGGCCGGGCTTTCCTATCTGGGCCTGGGTGCGCAACCGCCAATGCCGAGCTGGGGCCGCATGCTGTTCGACGCGCAGACCCGCATGGTGGTGGCGCCATGGATGGCGATCTTTCCGGGCATGGCGATCGTTGTCGCCGTGCTGGGGCTGAACCTCCTGGGCGACGGCATCGCCGACATCCTCGATCCGAAATCGCGGCGGCAGCGATGAGCCTGCTCGACATCGAGAACCTGTCGCTGACCATCGGCGACACGCAGATCCTCAAGGGTGTGGAGCTTTCCGTCGCGCCCGGTGAGGTGATGGGGCTGGTCGGCGAATCCGGTTCCGGCAAATCGATGACCGCGCTGACGGTGATGCAGCTTCTGCCCCATGCCGCGCGCGCCAGCGGACGTGTCACATTCGACGGCATCGACATCCTGGCAGCAACCGAGGACCAGATGTGTGCGCTGCGCGGCGACGACATCGGCATGGTGTTCCAGGAGCCGATGACCGCGCTCAATCCGGTCAAGACCATCGGCGAGCAGGTTGCCGAAGGCATACGCTGGCACACCAGGGCCAGCCGCGCCGAGGCCGAAGACCGGGCGCGAAAAATGCTCGACCGTGTCGGCTTGCCCGAAGCGAAATTCCCGCTGTCGCGCTATCCGCACGAACTGTCGGGCGGCCAGCGCCAGCGCGTCGTCATCGCCATCGCCTGCGCGCTGAAGCCGAAGCTGCTGATCGCCGACGAACCGACGACGGCGCTCGACGTGGTGCTGCAGGCACAAATCCTCGACCTTTTGCGCGACCTCGTCGCGGAGAGCCGCATGGGCCTGCTCCTGATCTCGCATGACCTCGCCGTGGTGACCGAGATGGCTGACCGCATCACCATCCTGCGCCGCGGCGAGGTGATGGAAGCCGGCGACACCGCACGCACGCTATCCGAACAGCTCCACCCCTACACGCGCCAGTTGGCGCAGGCCTCGATGCATGTGCCGGCGCGCGCCAGGCCGCATGGCATCGAGACGGGCCGCCCTTTGCTTCAGGTCGAGGGCGTGACCCGCGACTATCCCGGCCGGCGCACTTCGCTGTTCAAGCGCGCGCCTGGTATCCGCGCCGTCGACGACGTCTCGCTGTCGATGGCGCCGAGTCAGTCAGTGGCACTGGTTGGTCGCTCCGGCTGCGGCAAGTCGACGCTCGCCCGCATGATCCTGGCGCTGGATCGGCCGACATCGGGCTCGATCCGGTTCCGCGGCGGGACCATAACCGGCAAGAGCGAAGCCGAGCTGAAGCCGGCGCGACGCGATATGCAGGTCGTTTTTCAAGATCCCTATGGCTCCTTCGACCCGCGCCAGAAGGTGAAAAAGCTGGTTGCCGAACCCCTGCATGTGCTGGAGAAAAAGCCGACGCGCGCCGAGTGCCGCGAGATGGTGGCGCATGCCCTGCACGAAGTCGGCCTCGGCATCAGCGACATGGACAAATACCCCCATGAATTTTCCGGCGGCCAGCGCCAGCGCCTGTCGATCGCCCGCGCCATCATCACCCGCCCCAAGCTGGTCGTTGCCGACGAGCCGGTCTCGGCGCTCGATGTCTCGATCCGCGCCCAGATCCTCGATCTGTTCGCAGAGCTCAACCAGAAGCTCGGCATCGCCTACCTCTTCATCACCCACGACCTGACCGTGGCCCGCGCCATCACGGACGAGGTGCTGGTCATGCATGACGGCAAGATCGTCGAGCGCGGCAAGACGAGCGAAGTGCTCGACCACCCGCAGTCCGAGGCTGCCAAGGCGCTTGTCACCGCCGCCCCTGACTTGCACCGGGCGATCGCGGAGCGGCTGCGGGAGCAAGGCTGATCAGGAGAGAAGGCGGCCCGATCACTCCTGCGTCTTGACCACATCGACCGGGCTGATATCGAGCAGGTCGAGCGTGCGGCGCAGCAGGCGGATCTCGCTCTCGGCCAGTTGCGAATCCGCCTTGGCGATCTCCGCCATATGTTTGGCCAATTGCCGGCGCCGCTCGACGTCGAGATCGCGGAACAGTGCAATCGCCTGCGAGCCATTGGTCTCGTAGCCGAACTCGTTGAGATATTCGATGACGCTGTCGATGCTGCTTTCCTGAATGCCGAAGGCGTCCTTGCAGATGCGCCGGAAGGCAACCATTTCGCTCTCGCTGACCGACCCGTCGGCCAGGATCATGCGAAACAGCATCAGCAATTCCGCCGACAGGACCGGATCGTCCGCCACCTTGCGCACGCCGGGGTCGCCGTCGAATATCTGACGTATCTGGTCCAGCAATGCGAATGCCATCAGGAGCCTCTTTCCGGGTTAACTACACAAACACAATCCAGGCGCGATGCGCTGGGATAGAGGTAGCGCGGAATCGATCTTGCGCAAACAGGGCGGCCGTGGTCGAACGCTCGATATTTCAGCCGGCCGGACACCTCCATACATCAGATGATCGACCTTAGTATCCAGACCGTCGCCATGCTCGCTTTCGCCGCTTTTGCTGCGGGCTTTGTCGATTCGATCGCCGGCGGCGGCGGGCTGATCACAGTGCCGGCGCTGCTGCTTGCCGGCTTCACGCCGGTCCAGGCGCTCGCCACCAACAAACTGCAAGGCATGTTCGGCTCGGGCTCGGCGACCATCCACTACGCGTCGAAGGGTCATGTCGACCTGCGCCGGCAATTGCCGTCGGCGCTTCTGGCCCTTGTCGGCAGCGCCATCGGCGCCTTGCTGGCGACGATCGTGCCGGGTGACATACTGCGGGCTGCCCTGCCCATCGTGCTGATCGCCATCGCGCTCTACTTCGCGTTCAAGCCCAACATGAACGATGTCGACCGCGCCGAGCGCCTGTCGCCGTTCCTGTTTGGATTGACCTTGGTGCCCGCCATCGGCTTCTACGATGGCCTGTTCGGGCCAGGCGCCGGCTCCTTTTACATGCTGGCCTTCGTGGCACTTGCCGGCTACGGCGTGCTCAAGGCGACGGCGCATACCAAATTGCTCAACTTCGCCTCCAACATCGGCGGCTTCATCGTCTTCGCGGCCTTCGGCGTCGTCTACTGGAAGATCGGTCTGATGATGGGCGTCGCCCAGTTCCTCGGCGCTCGCGTCGGCGCCAGCCTGGCCATGCGCATCGGCGCAAGACTGATCAAGCCGCTGCTGGTGATCGTATGCCTGGCGCTTGCTGTGAAGCTGCTGGCTGACCCGGCGAACCCGCTGCGGGCCTTGATTGGTGTGTGATCCCGCGCCCTGATAGGATGCCGCTGTTCGAATCATGTTGGAGAGGCAGACATGAATCTTAGCGCACCTACCCAGATCGTTTTTATCATCTCCGTTGTTATCGCCATCATCGGCGTTCTCGCCGCGCTTGGCGTTCTCTCATTCATTCCACTCGCATCGGCGTGGATCGTGCTTATTGCTTTCATCGTGCTTGCCGGCGGCTGCTTGATGCGCGGCGCCTGACCATTTCCCTTGAAGTGGGGACGAGGAGCGCCCGGCCAAAAGCCGGGCGCTTTTGATTCCGGCCCTTGGTCTGTTAGATTTGACTGGCGCGAGGATGGCCGATGCCAGTCAAGATGCAACCCCAGCAAGAGCAGGACCGGTCCGTCGCCGGGCGGTTTGAGATGCGCCGGCGCCTGCCCGATCCTCGACTTCAGGGCATTGTGTCGGACATTTGCGGCTATCGCGAAATGGCGCCCGGCCATATGCGCAACGTCGAATATGCGTCGCTCACCGTACCGCTGGTCATCAGCTTCGCCGAACCCTTCGCCATCGGCCTCGGCAAGGCGCCCGGCGACAATGACCGCTTCGCCAGTTTCGCCGCCGGCCTCTTTGCCGGACCGGTGGTGATCGAATCCTTCGGCGGCGCCTGCTGCGTCCAGGTCAACTTCACGCCGCTTGGCGCACGCCGTTTCTTCCGCCTGCCGATGAGCGAACTGACAGACAGCATGGTCGTCCTCGACGACGTGCTTGGCGCTCAGGGCTTGGCGCTGCGTGAATGGCTGGGCAATGCGCCGGATTGGACGACGCGTTTCGACATGGCCGAAGCCTTCGTCACCGCCCGTCTCGAGAAGGCCGCCGAGACGCCACTTGAAATCGCCTGGGCCTATGACCGCATCATCACATCCGGCGGCCGGACCCGCATTGCATCGATCGCCGAAAGGCTGGGCTGGAGCCGCAAACATCTCGCCGGCAGTTTTTCCAACGCCATCGGCATGGGCCCCAAGACACTGTCGCGCATCGTCCGCTTCAACCGCGCGCTCGGCCTGTCGAGGCAGCAGGCCGTCGACTGGGCCGATATCGCAGCCGATTGCGGCTATGCCGACCAGGCGCATCTGGTACGCGAATTCCGCGACCTCGCCGGCGAGACACCAACCGGAATCTCGGCCAGGTAACATTTCTTCAAGACGCCGGAACGGCCTTTACCCACAGTGGGGCATCGACCAACCCCACTGAAGGAGATCGACATGACCACCACCACCGAAGCGCCCCGCCTCTACCCCGCCTTGCGCTACAGGAACGCGGCAAAGATGATCGACTGGCTGGGCGAAGCCTTCGGCTTCAGCGTCCGGGCCCGCTATGGCGAAGGCGACGTCGTGCACCATGCCGAACTGGTCTTCGGCTCCTCGATGATCATGCTGGGCACCGTGCGCGACGACGACTACGGCAAGATGGTCGGCGAACCCGGCTCAGGCGGCGGCAAGTCGATCTACATCGCCGTCGATGATGCCGATGCCGCCTATGCCAAGGGCAGGAAGGCTGGCGCCACGATCATCCAGGAATTGACCAACCGCGACTATGGCAGCCGCGAGTTCATCTGCCGCGACCCGGAAGGCAACGTCTGGTCCTTCGGTACCTACTGGCCGAAGGCAGGCGACAAGGGCTGAGCCAACCGCGAATTACCGCGCCAGTGCAAAGATCGCGTCGCAGTCGAGATGGGTCTCCAGCTCGGCTGCGACCTCGTCCAGCGCCCGCTCGACCTCGGCTCGGTAATCGATGCCGCCGCCCTTGATGCCGAGGCTTTCGAGGAATCTTCCGCGAAAGCCGTCGGCGCCAAACAGACCGTGCATATAGGTGCCGATCACCTTGCCATCGACCGACACTGCCCCGTCATCGATGCCATTGATGACTGCAGACGGCCTCAGCGTATCCGGCCCGGTGGTGCGGCCGAGATGGATTTCATAGCCTTCGAGCGGCAGGTCGAACGGCACCGAACGGGCGCTGACGTTGCGCACCGTCTTTTCCGGCTCCATCACCGTTTCGATGTCGAGCAGGCCGAGCCCTTCGGCTTCGGTGACGCTGCCTTCGATGCCGTCGGGATCGCGCACCATGCGGCCGAGCATCTGGAAGCCGCCGCAAATGCCCACGACATGGCCGCCGCGCTTGCGATGCGCAAGAAGGTCGCGATCCCAACCGTTCTCGCGGAATTTCAAGAGATCGCCGATTGTCGACTTCGAGCCTGGAATGACCACCAGCCCGGCATCGGCGG
>NZ_RZTG01000013.1:0-101249 GCF_003997175.1 Mesorhizobium sp. Primo-A | reverse complement strand
GCCTTGAGCGGGTCGAGATCGTCGAAATTGGCGATGCGGCCAAGCATCGGCACCGCCACCTTCAGCGCGCGCGCTTCGCCGGACGCCAGCCGCTCCAGCACCACCGAATCTTCCGAAGGCAAGCGTGCCGCCGCCTTCAGCCACGGAACGACACCGAAACAGCGCCAGCCCGTGAATGTCTCGATCGACTTCAGGCCGTCGTCAAACAGCGAAACGTCGCCGCGGAACTTGTTGATGAGGTAGCCGGCGATCATGCGCCGGTCCTCTTCCGGGAGGATCAGATGCGTGCCGGCCACCGAAGCGATGACGCCGCCGCGATCGATGTCGCCGACCAGCACCACGGGCACGTCGGCGCGCGTGGCAAAGCCCATATTGGCGATGTCGCGGCTGCGCAGGTTGATCTCGGCCGGCGAGCCGGCGCCCTCGACGATGACCAGATCGGCGCCCTCGCCGACCTTGCCCCAGGAGTCCAGCACGGCGTCCATCAGCCGGCCCTTCATCGCCTGGTAGTCGCGCGCCCGCGCTTCCCCGAACATTTTGCCCTGCACGATGACCTGCGCGCCGACATCGGTCTGCGGCTTCAGCAGCACCGGGTTCATGTGGACCGATGGCGCGACACCGCAAGCGATCGCCTGCAGCCATTGCGCGCGGCCGATCTCACCGCCGCCGGCATTGTTGTCACCTGGAATTTCGGCGACGGCGGCATTGTTCGACATGTTCTGCGGCTTGAACGGCCGCACCTTCAGCCCACGCTTTTTTGCCGCGCGGCAGAGGCCGGCGACCAGCACGGTCTTGCCCACGTCGGAACCCGTGCCTTGCAGCATGATCGCTTTGGCCATCAGTCCCTGCCCTGCGCCACGGTTCCGGTGATATCGGATTTCTGCGCCAACGGCCCGCCGCGCCAGATGTACAGCGCCAGCAACGGGTCTTTGCCCGTGCGCATGGCGTGATTGACGTTGGAAGCGTGATGAACGACCTCGCCGGCCGTACGCATGCAAAAGCCGCTCTCGCCCATGCGCCATTCGGTGCCGCCGGTCAGCGGAATGTAGATTTCCTCGGCGACGTGATGGTGGTCGGGATAGACGATATCTGGTCCAAGAATCAGCAGGCCGGCGGCGGCCGCGTCATTGGCAAAGTGGCCACGTGTGCCGAACACTTCCAGCCAGCCGTAATTCTCGATGAACTCTTTCCCGAAGTCCGCCTCGCCATAAGTCTGCCCCCAGCGGAAATCATTCCGACGTTCGGCAAGCAGTTGCACCAGCGGCTTGGCATCCGGAGGCGCCAGTTCGGCGGCGCGATCGAGATGGCGCAGGCAGGCAAGCGGACGCGGCTCCAGCGTGCGAGCCGGCATGTCCCAGCCGATCCGGGCCACGGCATCGCGCATCAGGACGTGATCCACGGTCGCAAGGTATGCGTGGAACCGGCCCAGCAGTTCATCGAATTTTGTCGTCATATCTTGCTCCGGACATGCATTGATGCACAGCCGCTCCGCAGGGGATCGGGTTGCGCGGCGGCATCATTGGTCTAGATTGGTGCGCGCGCAAAGCCAAAAACAACAGGCCAGCGAGCTAGCTGGCCAGCACACAGGGAGCACGCCATGGACGCCGCGGTCGATGCGAGCACCAGCCAATTCGAACTCAACGAGGAGCAGCGCGCCATCCAGGAGATGGCGCAGGCCTTCGCCGCCGACCGTGTCGCACCGAATGCGCTCGATTGGGACCGCAACAAGCATTTCCCGGCCGACGTGATCCGCGAGACCGGTCCGCTCGGGCTCGGCGGCATCTATATCAGGGACGATGTCGGTGGCTCGGCACTTGGCCGGCTCGACGCCGTGCTGATCTTTGAGGCGCTGTCGCACGCCGATCCGGCCTTTTCGTCCTTCATCTCGATCCACAACATGGTGGCCTCGATGATCGACCGTTTCGGCAATGACGAACAGCGCCAGCGCTTCCTGCCCAAGCTCACTTCGATGGAATGGCTGGCCAGCTACTGCCTGACCGAGCCAGGCTCCGGCTCCGATGCCGCGGCGCTCAAGACCCGTGCGGTGAAGAGCGGCGGCGACTATGTGCTCAACGGCACCAAACAGTTCATCTCCGGCGCCGGCGACAGCGATGTCTATGCCGTCATGGTGCGCACCGGCGCGGACGGGCCGAAAGGCATTTCCACCATCGTCGTGCCCAGAGATGCGCCGGGCCTCTCCTTTGGGGCAAACGAGCACAAGATGGGCTGGCACATGCAGTCGACCCGCCAGGTCATCTTCGAGGATTGCAAGGTGCCGGCGGAGAACCTTCTGTCCGACGAAGGCGCTGGCTTCGGCATCGCCATGGCCGGGCTCGACGGCGGCCGGCTGAACATCGCCGCCTGTTCGCTGGGCGGCGCGCAGTCGGCGCTCGACAAGGCGCTGTCCTACACCGCCGAGCGCAAGGCTTTCGGCTCGAAGATCAATCAATTCCAGGCGCTGCAATTCAGGCTGGCCGACATGGAGACCGAGCTGCAGGCGGCGCGTATCTTCCTTTATGCCGCCGCCTCGAAGCTCGACCGCAAGGCGCCGGATGCTGGCAAATGGTCGGCGATGGCCAAGCGCTTCGTCACCGACACCGGCTTCAATGTCGCCAATGACGCACTGCAGCTGCTCGGCGGCTACGGCTACCTGCACGACTACGGCATCGAGAAACTGGTGCGGGACCTGCGCGTGCACCAGATCCTCGAAGGCACCAACGAGATCATGCGCGTCATCATCGCTCGCGCGCTGATTGGCCGTTGAAGCCAGCAACTCTGGGAGACAGACAATGACGACGATCGCCTTCATCGGCCTCGGCAATATGGGCAATCCAATGGCCGCCAATCTGGTCAAGGCCGGGCATGCGGTGAACGGTTTCGACCTCGTTCCGGAAAACCTCACCGTCGCCAAGGAACATGGCGTGACGATTATGGCGAATGCCTTGGCCGCGGTGAAGGATGCCGACGTGGTGATCACCATGCTGCCTGCAGGCAAGCATGTCCTCTCCGTCTACGAAGACATCGCGCCCAAGGCCAGGCAAGGCGCACTCTTTATCGATTCCTCGACCATCGACGTCGAGTCAGCCCGCAAAGCCCACGCCGTCGCCAGGAAGCACGCGCTGTCGTCGATCGATGCACCGGTCTCGGGCGGCACCGGCGGGGCTGCGGCCGGCACGCTGACCTTCATGGCGGGAGGCTCCGATGATGCCTTCGCTGCCGCCGAGCCGATCCTGAAGCCGATGGCCGGCCGCATCGTCCATTGCGGCGGCGACGGCGCCGGCCAGGCAGCAAAGATCTGCAACAACATGATCCTCGGCATTTCGATGATCGGTGTCGCCGAAGCCTTCGTTCTGGCCGAAAAGCTCGGCCTGTCGCATCAGGCGCTGTTCGACGTCGCCTCGACCTCGTCGGGCCAATGCTGGTCCTTGACCACCTACTGCCCGGTGCCCGGCCCGGTGCCGACTTCGCCCGCAAACAGGGACTACAACCCAGGATTTGCAGCCGCCTTGATGCTGAAAGACCTGAAATTGTCCCAGGAAGCCGCGCAAGGTGCGGGTGCTGTAACGCCGCTCGGTGCCGAAGCGGCTCAGCTTTATGCCTTGTTCAACGCCCAGGGACATGGCGGCGTCGATTTCTCCGGCATAATTAATTTTCTCAGGGGTAACCCGGCGTAACCCACGGATTTGGCGGATTTTTCCGGTTTCCTTCGGTGGAAAAAATGAAAATTTAGATTTGCTTAAGCTCTCGATAACTCCGCGGTAACGATGTCCCTATAAAACGGACTGTGAGGCGGACATCTCATCCGTCCGGCGCTCCGGATCAGGTCTCGCGTACCGGAGCCCGTAAGTTTCGACAAGTGCCATAAGTTTCGCAAAGTGTTTGCGTAGCGAAGCGCCATGCGTATCTGGCAAAACCGCGTTCCCGATGGAGCGCGGTTTTTGCGTTTTACCCTGCAGCACGGTTGAGACATCGATGAACCGGAAACTGTACTCCGGGATACCTCACATGCGCCCGCGGGCGCCTTCCGGATCATAGGGCGAGTCGGCGATCACCTTTGCCGCGCGGCGCTCGCCGAGGATCGAAACCTGGAGCTCGGTACCGGGCGACACAAGTTCCAGGGGCAGCAGCGCAAGTGCTATGTCGTGACCAAAAGTGTAGGAATAGCCCGCCGAGGTGATGTGGCCGACGAGCTCGCCTTCGCGGTAAACGCCCTCGAAGGCGAATGCGCTCGCACCATCCGTGTCGATCGACAGTGTGGCGATCCGGCGTGTAACCTGCTGCTGTTTCGCGACCAGTGCCGCCCGGCCGATGAAGTCCCTGTTGTCGAGGCTGATGAAGCGCTCGAGGCCGCTTTCCCAGGCGGACAATTCGGGGTTCATATCGCGGTACATGGCCCGGTAGGATTTATCGAGACGAAGCGATTCCAGCGCTTGAAGTCCGACCAGCCTCAGCCCGTGTGCCTCTCCCGATGCCAGAAGCGCATCCAGCAAATGCCGCTGGTAGCAGAGTGGATGATAGAGCTCCCATCCCAGCTCACCCGAATAGTTGACACGCAGCAGCCGTACGTCGCTGGCCATGCCGACGGTGCTGGACTGTACGCTGAACCATGGGAAGGCCTCGTTGGAGAGGTCGATCTCCGTCAGCGGCTGCAGTATGTCGCGCGCCTTCGGCCCAACCACCGTGAAGCTGCCGCGATCCTCCGTGACGTTGCGCAGATGCACGCTGCCGTCCTTCGGCAACAGCCGGCCGAGATCGTCAAGGTTCCAGCGTTCGGCGCGCGGCGTCGATATGAGATAGAACAGGTCGCTCTGCAGCCGCGCCACCACATACTCGGCCTGCACGCCGCCGGTCGGCGTCAGGTGATGGGCAAGAGCGACACGACCGGGACGCGGCAGTCTGTTGGCCAGGATTCCGTCGAGCCAGCCCTCGGCGCCCGGCCCGCCGACCTCGAACTTGGTCATTGGTGTCATCTCGACCAGACCGCCGGCGTGGCGGACAGCCTGGACCTCTGCGGCGACGTGGTTCCCCTTGGGGGTCCAGCGCCAGCTGTAGACATTGCGCGCCTCGACACCCGCGGGCGCAAACCAGCTCGGCATCTCCCAGCCGTTCAACACGTCCCATACCGCGCCAAGCTGACTTAGGCGGTCATAGGACGGGGCCGTTTTCTGCGGTCGCGCCGCCGGCATGTCCTGGCCCGGATAGTGCTGTACGGCGTGGGTGCCCCAGGCTTCCCGGACCTTGGCCCGGGTCCAGTTCTTGTTGGCGTATCGGCCGAACCTGCGGGGATCCAGCTCCGCCGTGTCGATGCTGTTGCCACCCTCCACGATCCGTTCGGAGAGGTAATAGCCAATCGCACCGCCCCAAAGGATGCCCCCCGGCACCCCTTCGGCGAGCCAGACATTCTCCAGGCCCCACGCCTGCCCCATCAGCGGCAGCTCATCGGCCGTCATCTGGAAAGGTCCTCGCACATTGCGCTTGATGCCGGCGCGCCCGAGCGCGGGAACCAGTTCGGTGGCGCGCTCCCAGTTCCAGGAAACGGCATCGAAATCTTCATCGAGCAGATCGGCGCCGAACCATTCCGGGACACCGTTTTCGGCGAACAGCTTGAGCTGCTCGGTACGCTCATAGGGACCGAACATCAGCCCGTCTCCCTCTTCGCGCAGATAGCCCTCGTAACCCTCGTCCCTGAGGATCGGCATCTCCGGAAGACCAAGCCGTTTGCGTTCCACGATTTCGGGAACCGCCTCGGTGATCCAGTACTGGTGCAGGATCGGGATCGCGGGAATGTCCAGGCCCAGCATGGCGCCTGTCTGGCGTGCGTAATTGCCTGTTGCAAGGATGACATGTTCACAGACGATCTCGCCGCGTGAGGTTTTGACCCTCCACTCGCCGCTCGGCATCCGCTCGAAACCCACGACCTCGGTATCAAGATGGATCTTCGCGCCGAGGTCGCGTGCACCCTTGGCCATGGCCTGGGTGACATCGGCGGGTGCAATGTGGCCGTCATCGGGATGGTAGAGGGCACCCAGCATGGTGTTGTTGTCGAGCAGCGGCCAGATCTCTCGCGCCTCCGCGGGCGATACGATCCGGGCCCGCACTCCCTGGACCTCGGCAACGTCCATGTAGCTTCTGTACTCGTCCAGCCTGTCGCGCGTGTTGGCAATGCGCAGTTGCCCGCATTTGTGCCAGCCGACGTTCTGGCCCGTCTCCGCCTCCAGGCCTTCATAGATCGCGATCGATCTGGCGATCATGCGGCCGACATTGCGGCTGCGCGCGTAAGAGGGGATGAGCCCCGCGGCATGCCATGTCGAACCGGCCGTAAGCTGTGTTCGCTCCAGCAATGCCACATCGGTCCAGCCGCGCTTTGCCAGGCCGTAGAGAATGCCGGCGCCCACACAGCCGCCACCGACCACGACCGCACGAAAGGAACTCACCATATGCGCGTGCCCTTGTCTGAAATTGCCACCGGTCCACATGAACGCATGCGCATACTGTCAGACAGCATCCGGCTTTTCAGCATATTTCCTTGTCTGGAACGCTGCAGTGGTCACCCGACTGTTGGGCCACGAAGCCGGCCGAACTGTCAGCTGTCGCGCCCGCGTTCAGGCCGCTTTTTTGCGTTTTGCCTAGCTATATTCCGATTGCAGCATTCGGGATCGGGACATGATCTTCGTTGATCAGCACGATCGGCGCATCGGCTCCCTCGACCCTGACGACCAGCAGGCGCAGGCTCCACGTGCCGGCTGTCCGGACAGCCGTCGAATAGGCCGTGCCCTTGCCCCTGGCGCCGTGGACCGGAATGCCGAACTGGGCGTCACCAGCCCCATTCGCATCGACGTTGAGATGGCCGCCGACCCAGAAACTGTCGGTTTGCAACCCCGGTCAGGTCTTGTTGGACAGCCGGCGAAAATTCGCTTTCACGGCACGGCTTGCCGGCTTCAGCGCGGCGCTGATCGAGCGCTCCGCCGCAACCCCGTTGAACAGCGATGGCGTGCGGCCGGAAAAGACTTCCGGCCAGAACCGCGACGCCGATTGCAGGAAAGACATTTGCGCCGCAAACGCGCCTTCGGCCATAGCGGCGGTCTTCTCGTTGACCGCACGCGCCGTCTCCGTACTCCATGGCTGGCGGCTCCCGCCATCCATGGCCATCAACGGCAGCCGCATCATCGCCACCAGCGGCGCCAGCATCAGGTCGCCGCTGATGCTGGCCGCTTCTCGCGTCCGTCGGCTCTTGCCGGTTTCTCTCATGGAAACAAACCCCTTGTGGCGGCCGAATCAGCCGCTGCCCCACACACTACGCGCTTGTGATGGAATTCGTTCCCTCGCCGCTTCGGCATGGTCTCAAGGCTGGGCGCGCCCGCCGAAGAGCGCCCAGCCGAGGGGTCGAGTTCTACCGCTTGCGAAGATCGGCTTGCGCCAGATCCAGCGCCTTCGAGATGCGGTCGCAGGCCATATCGATCGTATCGCGGGTCCAGATCAGCGGCGGCGACAGGATCATCGTGTCGCCGGTGGCGCGCAGCATCATGCCATTCGTGATGGCGTGATCCCGCACGGTTACCGCCGCACTTCCAGCCGGCAGGAACCGCTCCTTGGTCGCCTTGTCCTTGACGATCTCGATCGCGCCCATCAGTCCGATCGAACGGACCTCGCCGACCAGATCATGTCCGGCAATGCGCTCCTGCAACGCCTTGGCGAAGTAAGGGCCGGTGTCGTTCCGGACGCGGTCGACCAGCCCTTCGCGCTCGATGATCTCGAGGTTCTTCAGCGCCACGGCGCAGGCCACCGGGTGCCCGGAATAGGTGTAGCCATGGTTGAACTCGCCGCCCTTCTCGACCAGCGTCGAGGCGATGCGGTCGCCAACCAGCAATGCCGACAGCGGCTGATAGCCCGAGGTCAGCGCCTTGGCCGTGGTGATCGTGTCTGGCTCGATGCCGAGTGTCTGTGCGGCAAACCATTCGCCGGTGCGACCATAACCGGTGATGACTTCGTCCAGCATCAGCAGGACATCGTATTTACGGCAGATGCGCTGCACTTCCGGCCAATAGCTCGCCGGCGGTATCTTCACGCCGCCGGCTCCCATGATCGGCTCGCCGATAAACGCGGCAACCTTGTCGGCGCCGGCTTCGAGGATCGCCTCCTCGACAGCCCCGGCCGCGCGCAGACCGAAATCATGATCGCTCTCGCCAGGCAGCGCCAGCTCATAGGCATAGGGCATCATCACATGGACGATGTTGGGCACCGCACCGTTGAGCTGCTTGTGCATACCATCCATGCCGCCGAGCGAGGTGCCGGCAACGGTCGAGCCGTGATAGGCCATCTTGCGCGAGATGATGCGGTTCTTCTCCGGCTTGCCCTCCAGCACCCAATAGTGGCGCACGAGGCGCAGCGCGGTGTCGTTGGCTTCCGACCCGGAAGAGCCGTAGAATACCTGGTTGACGTGCTTCGGCGCGATCTCCGCCAGCTTCTTGGACAGCAGCACTGGCGTCGGCGTCGAGCATTTGAAGAAGGAGTTGTAGTAAGGCAGTTCCTTCATCTGGGCATAGGCGGCCTCGGCCAGCTCGTCACGGCCATAGCCGATGTTGACGCACCACAGCCCGGCCATGCCGTCGAGGATTTCAGCCCCCTCGGAATCGTAGATGAAAGGGCCGTTGGCATGGGTGATGATGCGCGACCCGGCCCCGCGCATTTCCTTGTGGTCGGTGAACGGATGCAGATGATGCGCGGCGTCGATCTGCTGAAGCTGCTTCAGCGAATAATTCTGATAGGTCATGTCTGATCTTCCCTCTGGATTCTATCCGGCCAAGCCGGGGCGAATGCTTCAGAGGCAGAGAGGTGGCGAATAGCCGATGCGGGCACACAGCCGCAAAAGCTCGGCGCGCAGCGTGCGCGGTGACGGCGTCACCGCGACCCGCAATGCGCGAGCCTCAAATGCGTCAATCAACGTCCTGACGAGAGCCATGGAAGCCACCTTAGAGCAAAGGCTGCTCGAGGAGAACCACCCTTTGCTTGGCCCATAACTGAATGACTCTAGGCCTTGGCTGTCAGCGCCCTTTGCAGGAAGACATATTTCATCGCCGTCTGCGCCGCCTGCGGCCGGCGGTCGCCACGCCCGCCATGGCCGCCCTCGGTCTCCTCGAAGAACAGCGTCCTCGCATGGCCGGCTTCCTGCAGGCGGGCGGCCATCTTGCGCGCATGGCCGGGATGGACCCGATCGTCAGCGGTCGATGTGGTCAGCAGCACAGGCGGATAGGCGGCAGCGGCGTCGACATGCTGGTAGGGCGAGTAGGCTGAAAGCCACTTCGCGTCTTCGGGTTTCGACGGATCGCCATATTCGGCCATCCACGAGGCGCCAGGCGGCAATTCGGCGTAACGCAGCATGTCGAGCAGCGGCACCTCGATGATGACGGCGCCGAAAAGCTCGGGATGCTGCGTCAAGGAAACGCCGGTCAGCAAGCCGCCATTCGAACCACCCTGGATGCCGAGCGAGCTTGCTGTCGCGATGCCGCGCTTGACGACGTCCTGCGCGACCGCTGCGAAATCGTCGAATCCGTTCTGGCGATTGCCCTTGAGCGCCGCCTGATGCCAGGCTGGGCCGAACTCGCCGCCGCCGCGGATGCATGCCTGCACATAGGCATTGCCTTTCTCCAGCCACAGCTTACCACGCACGCCGGCATAGCCGGGCAGCAGCGGCACTTCGAAGCCGCCATAGCCGTAAAGCAGCGTCGGCACCGGACCTTTCTGGTCGCGCCGCCTGACGACGAAATAGGGGATCATCGTGCCGTCCTTGGAGCGCGCCTCGAACTGTTCCGAGATCAGCGGCGAGGCATCGAAACGCGCCGGCTGCGACTTCACGGTGGCGAGCGTCTCGCCATTGTCGTCGGACCAGATGATCGAACTCGGGGTCAGGAAATCGGTGAAGGAGAAGGAGACACTCGAGCCGAACTGCTCGGCATGACTGATGCCGACATTGCCATTTTCGGGCAGCGCCACCGGTTTCAGCGACCAGTTGCCATCCATGCGCTCGCAGACGACGACTTTGCCGCGCACATTGTCCATCAGGCTGACGAACAGCCGGTCCCGCGTGCGGGCAATGCCGGCTATGGAAACGCGATAGGCCGGCTCGAACAAGGTTTCGACAGGCCCGATCGCGCCGGTCTCGACCCAGCGCGCCAGGTCCAGCGAATAAAGACCGTCGGGCTTGCAAACCGTGTCGTCGGGCGCCGTCCATGCACTGCGCACGCCGAACACGAGCTGATCCCTGAATATTGCCGTATCGGTCATGTCGTCCGGTAGCGGCAGCTGTTTGTTTTCGCCGGAAGGCAGCCGAAGGAAGATGTGCGAAGCGAAGAAATTCAGCGTTCGAGCCAGGACCAGATAGCGTCTGTCACCGTCGTACTCGACAGCGGCACCAACGGCGAGATCCTCTTTCTGCGCCTCGAAGATCGGCGTTGCGTCTTCCAGCTTGGTATCGCGCTTCCACAGCTTTATGATTCGCGGATAGCCGGACTCGGTCTTGTCGGCCTCGTCGAAAGCGGCCGAAACAATCACGGTGTCCTTATCCAGCCAGCTGAAACCCGACTTGGAAGCGGGTGCACGAAACCCACCCTCGACAAACGACTTGGTCGCGATGTCGAATTCGCGCATCTCGCTGGCGTCGCCGCCATCCGGCGACATCGAGACAAGGCAAAGGTTGAAGTCGGGATAGAGCCGGCTGGCGCCGCCAAAAACCCATTTTATCCCTTCCTCCGCCGCAAGCTGGTCGAAGTCGATGATCGTTTCCCAGTCGGGCTTCTCGGTCTTGTAGGAAGCGACGGTCGTGCGGCGCCAGAGGCCGAGCACATTGGTCTTGTCCTGCCAGAAATTGTAGACATGGCCGGCTTTTGCCGCGCCGACCGCGATGTTGTCCTCGGCCGTCATCAGGTCGAGCGCGGTCTGGAACGACGCCTGATAGGACGGATCGCCCTGCAATTCGCCAACCGTGATCTCGTTCTGGCGATGTACCCAGTCCAATGACTGCTTGGCTGTCCTGTCCTCCAGCCAGAGAAAGGGATCGTCGGTCGTGGGGGCGGAATTCGGCGTCTGGGTGGCAGGCTTGGTCATGAGGTCTCCGATAAACGCGTTGCTTTGAAAAAGCCAACGCCGACAGGCCGTCGATATTCACCATGTTCAGCGCACAATTGAGGCTTTCCGCCGACCAGCGAGGCTCGCAATGGCCAGCGCCAGGCACAGCAGCCCAAGCGTGATCGGCAGTCCGCCGGCGCCCATAACATCCATGGCGCCCCCCGCCAGCGGCGGCACGGCGATGCCGCCGACCCCCCACATCAAGGAAAAGGCCGCATTGCCGGCGACCAGTGCGGAGCCGGTGAAGCGTTCGCCGAGCTCGATGATCGACATTGTGTAGATGCCGTAGGAAACCGCGCCCCAGACAAAGATCATTGGCCAGATCAGCGGCGACTCGATGAGAAGCGGAAGCAGGACGCAGCCGAGCACCGTGATCGCGACGCAGGCAAGCCGCACCAGGCGCGCGGAAAGCCTTTCCGCCAAAAGGCCGAGCGGCACCTGCATGGCGATGTTGCCGGCGATCATCACCGACAGCAGCGCCGACATGCGGGTTTCGGTGATGCCGTGATGGGTGCCATAGACCGGCAGCAACGCCAGCGCACCCTGTTCGAAGCCGGCGGCGACTATGACGGCGAACAAAAGCAGCCACGCCAGCGGCACGAAACCCAGGACGGAAACCTGGTGCCCGGCCTCGTCGACCTTGGGCAAACGCGGCAGCACCGAGGCCAGGCAAATGCCACACAGCACGAAGGCGAAAATGCCGACGAGGAAGGGCGGCCAGCCCTCAGTGCCGACTGCAAGCAGGCACAGTGGCCCGGTCGCGAAACCGGCCGAGATGATCGTCGAATAGACACCCATGACGCGGCCGCGTCGGGCCGGCGGTGCCAGCGCGATCACCCAGATCTCGCTCAGCACATAGAGCGGATTGGTCACGACGCCGATCAGGAAGCGCAGGGGAAACCACAAATAGACATTTTGCGTCCAGCCGATCAGCGCCAGCACGACAGCCGAAAGGGCCGCACAGGTGAGCGCGGTGCGCCCTGCCCCGAATCGGCGGGCCAGCGCCGGGATCAACGGCGATAACAGAATGAAGCCAATCGGCGTCATGGCCGCCGACAAGCCGATCATCGCTGGCGAAACGCCCTGGCGCTGCAGGATGAAACTCAGCAGCGGATAGGACAACCCTTGCGCGATGGCGAACACCGAGACGGTCGCGATCACACCGGTGATCGCCGCCCATTGCATCGTCTCGTCCTTGTTCGATTCAACCAAATTCATGTACGCACCGCTGTCGGGCTGCAGGATTAGCGATTGAGTTGCGCAGAGGTAAGCCCCTGGCGGGCGAAAACTGCTTGCTCCAGACAGTGCCTGTCAGGAGGCTGGGCCTGTCAGGAGGTTGGGCCTGTCAGGAGGTTGGGCTTATCAGGAAGCTCGGCGCATGGATGAGCGGTACAGCGCGAACATCACCAGCACCGCGTCGAGAGCGGCAATAACCACCGGCAGCCCAAGTGGGCCGATGCCTTGCATGAGCAGGCCCGCACCGGGTGGGCCGACGATGCCACCAACGCCCCACATCAGCGCAAAGGCAGCGTTGCCGGCGACCAGCACAGAGCCCTTGAACCGGCTGCCGAGTTCGACCAATGCCATGGTGTAGACGCCGTAACCGACCGCGCCCATCACCAGCAGCACCACCCAGATCAACGGCGTTGTGATCAGCAGAGGCAGCAAAAGCGCGCAAACGGTTGTTGCCAGTGCGCAGACGATGATCATGGCGCGGCCGCCAAAACGCTCCGCCAGAAGGCCGAGTGGTATCTGCAGCAGGATGTTGCCGAGGGAAAGCGCCATCACCAGCGAGGCCAGAACGGCTTCCGCCAGGCCATAGCTGGCGCCGAAGACCGGGACCAGCGCATAGGTGCTCTGCTGGACCGCCGCCGAGACAAGCACGGCAAGCAGCAGCGCCGGCGCCATTTTGGCAAACCCGACAAGGCCGCTGGCAGGCTGGCCGTCATCCTCGAAGCCGGTGAGCTTTGACGAGACGGCGTGCAGGATCACCGCGCAGAGCGCGAAGCCGGCGACGCCGACCATGAAAGGCGCCCAGCCCGACGTACCGAGCAGGGTCAGCGCGAATGGTCCGGCGGCATAACCGGCGCCCATCAGCGTGTTGAACACGCCCATCACCCGGCCGCGCCGCGACGGCGGTGCCAGCGACAGCGCCCACACCTCGCCAAGGATATAAAGCGGATTGATGACCACGCCGATGATGAAGCGGATGACGAACCACGCCACCCAGTCCTGCAGATAGCCGATGCCCAGGAAGCAGAGCGCGCCGATCAGCGAGCAGCCGACCGCCAGGTTGCGCCCGCCGACCAGCCGCACCGCCGCCGGCACGAAGGAAGCCGACAGGATCAGCCCGAGCGGCATCATCGCCGCCGACAGGCCGATCAGCGCCGGCGACATGCCTTGCTTCTGCATCAGCAATGTGAACAGCGGCGAGCTCAGCCCTTGCGCGGCGCCAAACATGGCAAGTGCCGCGGTGACGCCGGCAAGCGCTGCCCATTGCGTTCCTGCTTCGCCTTCGCTCGAGCCGGTCGCGACCATGCTGCCATCCAGATGAACTGCTGGCCATCAGGCCGGCAAGCCAAGTAGCTATCGGTTCGATCCCCGGAAGGAAAGGGCCGGCCACCGAAATCCGCTTGCTCCAACGCGGCAACCTGATCAAGCCGATGTCGCGGCCGGGCACCTGCCGTTCCGGCATGTCGCTTCCCTCGCCCTAGTGGTCGTCGCCTCCGCAATGGCCGGACAGCCGCCGGTCCATTATGCCGCCCGCTATCGCATCCCACGAGGACCATCATGACCGCCGCCCTACAACCCTCAGAACCGGCATTGGCCACCGACCGCGCCCGTCGCGGCGGCCGCGCTGGAAAGCGCGCCGGCGGCTCAGCCGCGTTCGAGCAGCCGGCTTTTCGCCAGTTGAAGAACCCGCTGGCGCCAACCAGGCTGGTGTCCGACGACGAGCTGGAATCGATTCACCTCGCTTCCCTGCGCGTGCTGCGGGAAATCGGCGTCGACGTGCTGCATGATGAGGCCCGCAGCATCATGAAGGCGCATGGCGCCGACGTGCGTGACGGCTCAGAGCGGGTGCGCTTCGACAGCGACATGATCCTCGACCTGGTGTCGCACTGCCCGTCGGAATTCACCATCCATGCCCGCAATCCTGCGCACAATGTGCGCTTCGGCGGCAACAATGTGATCGTCTCGATGATGGCGTCGGCGCCCAATTGCTCCGACATCGATCGCGGCCGCCGGCCCGGCAACCAGCAGGACTACCGCAACTTCCTCAAGCTCGCGCAGATGCACAACATTCTGAACTGCACGGGCGGCTACCCGGTCGAGCCGACCGATATCCATCCATCCGTCCGCCATCTCGAATGCATCCGCGATCTCAGCGTGCTCACCGACAAGGTGTTCCACATCTATTCGCTCGGCAAGGAGCGCAATGTCGACGGCATCGAGATCGCCAGGATCGCGCGCGGCATCAGCCACGAGCAGATGCTCGAAGAGCCGTCCGTCTTCACCATCATCAACACCAATTCGCCGCTGAAACTCGATGTGCCGATGATGGAAGGCATCATCCAGATGTCGAGCAAGGGCCAGGTCGTCGTCGTGACGCCGTTTACCCTGTCGGGTGCGATGGCGCCTGTCACCATCGCCGGCGCACTGGTGCAGCAGAACGCGGAGGCGCTTGCCGGCATCGCCTTCGCCCAGATGGTGCGCAAGGGCGCCCCCGTCGGATATGGCGGCTTCACCTCCAATGTCGACATGAAGTCCGGTTCACCGGCGTTCGGCACGCCGGAATACATGAAGGCGCAGCTCGTCGGCGGCCAGCTTGCCCGCCGCTACAACATCCCCTACCGCACCTCCAACACCTGCGCCGCCAACACGGTCGACGCGCAGGCGGCTTATGAAAGCGTGTTCTCGTTGTGGGGCGCCATCCAGGGCGGCGGCAACCTGATGATGCATGCCGCCGGCTGGCTCGAAGGCGGCCTGCGCTGCTCCTACGAGAAGACCATTCTGGACATCGACCTGCTGCAGATGGTGGCCGAATTCCTGACCCCGCTCGACCTTTCCGAAGAGGCACTCGGCTTCGACGCCATCCAGTCGGTCGGCCCCGGGGGCCATTTCTTCGGCACCCAGCACACGCAGGACCGCTACAAGACCGCCTTCTACTCGCCGATCCTCTCCGACTGGCGCAATTACGAGACCTGGGCGGAAGCCGGCTCGCCGACGGCGCTCGAAAAGGCCAACAAGGTCTGGAAGGAGCGGCTGGCGTCCTATGAGGAGCCCTACATGGACCCGGCCATCCGCGAGGAACTCAACGCCTTCGTCGCCAAGCGCCGGTCCGAAGGCGGCGCGCCGACCGATTTTTGATCGGCAGTATTGTTGATGAACGGTCGACCCCCACTCCGTCGAGCTGCGCTCGACACCTCTCCCCCGATCGACGGGGGAGAGGAAAGGCGCGAGCTTATGCACGCTGGCACCCTTCCTCTCCCTCCGGAGGGGGGAGAGGTGGCGTCGCGAAGCGGCGACGGAGTGGGGGAAGGCGCTCATGAAACCCGTAGCCGTCGCAAAACGGGCACTACCCAGCGAGCCAGAAAACTCAGGCAAGGTGACAACCAGGCCGAAGCGCTGCTTTGGCTTGAGTTAAAGGCCCGCAAGCTTGGCGGCTACAAGTTCACGCGACAGTTCTCTATCGGACCATACTACGCGGACTTCGCTTGCCGCAAAAATTGGCTTGTCGTGGAAGTCGACGGACACCAACACGCCGGCAGCTCATATGACCGCCGCCGCGACGATTTCATGCGTGCCCAGGGCTATTCGATCCTGCGTGTTTGGAACCATGACGTCCTGAAACATCGTACTCCGGCCTGTGAAACCATCCTCGCCGCGCTTGATGGCAGCCTGGCCGAGAACACGGCCGCATCCGATCTCCGCTTTGTTTTCACACCCCGCTCACCCGATTCAATCTCTTCAAACACGGACCTATCCAGATGAAATCACACGTAAAAGCGGTTGTCATCGGCGGCGGCGTCGTCGGCTGCTCGGTTCTCTACCACCTGGCCAAAGCCGGCTGGACCGACATCATGCTGATCGAGCGCTCTGAACTCACATCCGGCTCGTCCTGGCACGCGGCGGGCGGCTTCCACACGCTGAACGGCGACCCCAACGTCGCCAAGCTGCAGGCCTATACGGTGCAGCTCTACAAGGAGATCGAGGAGATATCCGGCCAGTCCTGCTCGCTGCATTTGACCGGCGGCGTGATGATGGCCGATACGCCCGAGCGCATGGACTTCCTGCGCCTTGCCCACGCCAAGGGCCGCTATCTCGGCATGGACACAGAGCTGATCACCCCTTCCGAAGCCAAGGCGATGTTCCCGCTGATGGACGAGACCAATTTCGTCGGCGCCATGTGGGATCCGGTCGAAGGCCATCTCGACCCGTCCGGCACCACCATCGCCTATTCAAAGGCGGCGAAAAAACTCGGCGCCGAGATCGTGCTGCGCAACCGCGTCGTGGAATTGACGCAGGAGGTCGACGGCACCTGGAATGTCGTCACCGAACAGGGCACGGTGAAGGCCGAGCATGTCGTCAATTGCGGCGGCCTGTGGGCGCGCGAGATCGGCCGCATGGTCGGCGTCGAACTGCCGGTTCTGGCCATGGAACATATGTATCTGCTCACCGAGCCGATGCCGGAGGTCGAGGAATTCAACAAATCGACCGGCCGCGAAATGATCGGCGTGCTCGACTTCAAGGGCGAGATCTACACCCGCCAGGAGCGCAACGGCATCCTGCTCGGCACCTACGAGAAGGCCTGCAAGCCGTGGTCGCCGGTCAACACGCCATGGGATTTCGGCCACGAATTGCTGCCGCCGGACCTCGACCGCATCGCGCCGTCGCTGGAAATCGGCTTCAAGCATTTCCCCGGCATCGAAAAGGCCGGCATCAAGCAGATCATCAACGGCCCCTTCACCTTCGCGCTGGACGGCAACCCGCTGGTCGGCCCGGTGCAGGGCCTGACCAATTTCTGGTGCGCCTGCGCCGTGATGGCCGGCTTCAGCCAAGGCGGCGGCGTCGGTCTGGCACTGTCGAACTGGATGGTGCATGGCGATCCTGGCTTCGATGTCTGGGGCATGGATGTTACACGCTTCGGTGAATGGGCCGGCCTGCGCTACACCAACGCCAAGGTGCGGGAAAACTATTCGCGCCGCTTCTCCATCCGCTTCCCCAATGAGGAACTGCCGGCGGCACGTCCGGCGCAGACGACGCCGCTCTACGACACGATGCTGGCCAACAACGCGGTCATGGGCGACAGCTGGGGCCTCGAAACCCCGCTCTGGTTCGCACCTGAAGGCAAGGAACCCAGGGATATCGTCTCCTTCCATCGCTCCAACGATTTTGGGCCGATCGGCGAGGAAGTGCGCGCCACGCGTGAGCGCGTCGGCGTCACCGAGATCGCCAATTTTGCCAAATACGAAGTCTCGGGACCCGCGGCCGAGGATTTCCTCAACCGGCTGATGACCAACCGCATGCCGAAGACCCGCCGCATCGTGCTGACGCCGATGCTCAACGAGTTCGGCAAGCTGATCGGCGACTTCACCATCGCCAAGGCGGCAGAAGACCGCTTCATGATCTGGGGCTCTTCGGCGGCGCAGAAATACCACATGCGCTGGTTCGAGAAGCACCTGCCGAAGGACGGAACGGTGCGCATCCACCGCTTCGACCAGACGCTGGTCGGCCTGTCGATCGCCGGGCCGAAATCACGGGACCTGCTGCAGAAACTGGTCGATGTCGACGTCTCGACAAAAGCCTTCCGTTTCATGGATTTCCGCGAGATGGCTGTTGGCGGGGCGCCTTGCATGGTCAACCGCATCACCTACACCGGCGACCTCGGCTATGAAATCTGGATGGCGCCGGCCTACGAACGCCTGGTTTACAAAGCGATCAAGGACGCCGGCGAGGAATTCGGCCTTGTCGATTTCGGCATGCGCGCTCTGCTCTCCATGCGCCTCGAAAAGAACTTTCCGACCTGGTTCCGCGAGTTGCGGCCGATCTATGGACCGTTCGAAGGCGCGATGGACCGCTTCATCAAGCTCGAGAAGAATGACTTCATCGGCCGCGAGGCCGCCGCCAAGGAACAGGCCGAGGGGCCAAAGCTGCGCCGCGTCTCCTTCATCGTCGATGCCACCGACGCCGATGTCATGGGTGACGAGCCGATCTGGGCCAAGGTCAGCAAGGACTACGGCACGGTGGAAAAGCCGCATGGCTATGGCGCGCCGCGCTTCGACAAGGGCGGCAAGGAAATACGTGGCTCCAAGGCTGCCGAAGGCGCATCCGCCGTGCGCGGCATCGTCGACGGCGACTGGCGCGTGGTCGGCTGGGTCACGTCGGGCGGCTATGCGCATTATGTGCAGAAGTCGATGGCGCAGGGCTATATCCCCGCAGCGCTTGCCGAGGACGAAAGTGCCGGGCTGTTCGAGATCGAGATCCTCGGTCAACGGCGCCCGGCCCGCATCAATGTCGAAGCGCCCTTCGATCCGAGCGGCGAGAAGATGCGGACCTGAGGTTCGACGATGGACAGCGCGGGGCCGAAGGGCAGCTTTGGCCGCCACCGCAAGATCATGCCGTTCGAGCCGGGCTCGATCGAAGCTTTGCGCGACGCCTCCCGTCAGAAGGCGGGTTCGCTCAACCAGCATGTGCTGGGCTATGGCCCGCAGGCCGAGGCTGAGTGGGCGGCGGCAGGCATTGCCGCGCCCGACCTGGCGGCGATGCGAAAATACCGGCTGGAGCGTATCCGCGCCGAGCTGAAGCGGCGCGGCTATGCCGGCGCCCTGCTCTACGACCCCGTCAACATCCGCTACGCCACCGACAGCACCAACATGCAGCTTTGGGTGGCGCACAATCCGACGCGGCATTGCTTTGTCGCCACTGAAGGCCCGGTGGTGCTGTTCGATTATTTTTCCTGCGAGCACCTGTCCGACCATTCCGGCGTCGTCAACGAGGTGCGGCCGGCGGTGTCGTGGATGTATCTCTATGGCGGTGAGCTGACCGAGCAAAAGGTCCGCCGTTGGGCCGCCGGAATAGCCGATTTGGTCAGGGAATATGGTAGCGGCAACAGCCGCATCGCCGTCGACCACATCAATCCCGAAGGCGTCGAGGAGCTGGCTCGCCTCGGCATTTCCATCGGCAATGGCGAAGCCGTGATGGAGAACGCGCGGCTGATCAAATCGCCGGACGAAATCCTCGCCATGCGCCGGGCGATTGTCGCTTGCGAAGCGGCGATGGGCGAGATGGAACAGGCGCTGAAGCCGGGCATTTCCGAGAACGAGCTATGGGCGGAATTGCATCGTGGCAACATCGCGCGCGGCGGCGAGTGGATCGAGACGCGACTGCTGACGTCAGGCCCGCGCACCAATCCGTGGTTCCAGGAATGCTCTTCGCGAAAGATCGAGGCTGGCGATCTCGTCGCCTTCGACACCGACCTGATCGGCCCCTACGGCTTCTGCGCCGACCTGTCGCGCACCTGGCTGTGCGGCGATGCAAACCCGTCGAATGAACAGCGCGCCCTGTTCCGCATCGCCGCCGACCAGATCGAACACAACACGGCTCTGATGCAGCCAGGCATCTCGTTTCGCGACCTCGTCGAAGCCTCGGCGGTGCCGCCGGGTGACTGCTTCCCGACGCGCTACGGCGTGCTCTATCACGGCGTCGGTCTGGCCGATGAATACCCGACCTTGCCGCATGCCAGCGACTGGACATCGGACACGCCGGACGGCGTGCTGGAACCTGGCATGGTGCTGTGCGTGGAAAGCTATATCGGCCGGCTTGGCGGGCGCGAAGGCGTCAAGCTCGAAGAGCAGATCCTGATCACCGAGGCCGGCAACGAACAGCTCTCAACCTACCCGCTGGATACGAGGCTGCTCGGATAGTCCGGCAAGCGCTTCTCGCATTGCCCTGACTGTCTTTTCCGGCGTTGCCCTCGCCGTGATGAACGGCAGGCCTTTGCGCCGTCCGGTCCAGCCGACGATCGCGACTTTCCGCGCTGCTGGCTCGAAGCGCTGCGCCAGCGCCCAGCTTTCGCAGTCGATCGCTGCAACATCGGCCCAGCCCTCGGCAATGGCGACGATTGAAGCGCGGTGACCGCCGCTCTCGCTACGCGACGAAAAGATGTCCAAGCCTTCGCCGGCCGCTTGCAGGTCGCGCGTCAGCGCAATGATGCCCGACATGGAATCGAGGCTGTTGAAGGTGAAGCGCTTGCCGCGGATCAGATCGAGCGGGATGAGAGCGCTGCCATCCGCAGGCGATCGAACTTCCGGTCCCTCGCCTATCCGCATCACCAGAGCGCTCGAATAGAGCTCGCCCTGCCCGCCTTCATAGGCGTCATAGCTCGGCTGGCCGACCACCTGCACATGCCTGGACAGGCCAAGTTCCATCGGCCCCCAGCAGGTCTGCGCGAACAGCAGCAAAGGATGCAGCCACAATCTATGGAAATCGAGTTCATCCGGCGGCAATGTCGCGGGATCGGGTGCGATCAATGCACCGGCAGCATCGCGAATTCCGCCCGGCACCGGCGGCAGGTCGCCATTGCGCCGCACGATGGCTTCCGGCGCGTCGATCCCCTTTTGCCGAAACGCATCGCGCAGCAGCACCCATTGCGCGTCGACCTCATCGCGCATTTCGGGCCAATCATACATCGGCAACGCCGCAACCAATTCACTCATGCCGATATCAAATCATCATGTCTGGAAAAAGGATCGCGAAAACGCGGCGTCCAATCAGAATTGGCCGACACGGATTCCGGGTAGGCCGGAATTATTCCTTGGGCGGCTCGGCGGGAACCGGCGCACTGCCGAGCCCGCTGATGCTGCGCGCCCTGATGCGCGGCTTGAAGGCCCTGCCCGGCTCAGGCGCACGCCGCAGCACCGGGTGCACGATCGGCTCTTTCGCCTTGAACGCATAGGCTTTGACCAGCGCGAAATAATTCGGATAGGCATAGCCATTGTTCATCCGCAGCCATTCCTCACGGCGGTCGCGAAACAGCTTGGGCAGCTTGTACCAGGCCACGGTCGGGGTCTTGTGATGGACGAAATGCAGATTGTTGTTGAGGAACAGGAACGACAGCGGCGAGCGCTCGACGATCACCGTACGGCCTTCCGGATGTTCCGACCATTGATGCTCGGCGAACGTACGGATCGAGATCAGCGACTGGCCGAGCCAGACCGGCACCAGAATGTAAAGCCACAGCGGGATGCCGAAGCCGAACTGAACGATCGGCAGCACGACGGCCAGGCCGATCGCATGCAGCAGCCAGGCCTTGCGGATCGGCTTGTCGCCGGCGATCACCTGCTTGGCATCGTCGATGAAGAAGCCGACGCAGGACAGCCACGGGCCGAGCACGAAGCGGCCTGCCATGGTGTTGTTGATCTTGAGCAGGAATTTCATCGTCGGCGGCAGCTCGTCATGCTGCCAGAGCGCCTGATAATAGCTTTCCGGGTCATCGAGCGGGTCGGTCAGCCGCTCGTCGGCGTGGTGACGCAGATGAATGGTCTTGAAGCGGCGGAACGGCCAGACCAGACCGATCGGCAGAAACACGAAGGCTTCGTTGACCCGCGCGTTGCGCGTCGGATGCCCGTGCAGCACTTCGTGCATGATCGACGACTGCAATGCGGCGGTGAAGGCGAGGACGGCGAGCGCCAGGACGGGATAGGAAGGCCAGAGCAGGAAACCGGTGGCGAGCCATGTCGCGTAGCAGAAGAAGGCGAGTACCACGGTTGGCCACTCAATGGCCCGTACGCTGTGTCGCCTGATGCTCTTGCTCGTCATGCTATCGACCACTGCCCCTCAGTCGCCGGAATCCCAATTGATTCCTGACAGCATTGTGTCAGGAGAAATGATTCCACTCAACGAGACAAAGTGCACAAACTGTTGCGATTGCGCATTTTTGACCGCACATGTTATACATTGTAAACAGACTTAGGGATTCATTTACGCCTAACGCCACCCTCGGAGCGGTTCCGGCGCAAATTTTTCCTCAATCCAGGTGGAGCACGGACATGGACAAGCGCGACCTGTCGACGATCTTCCGCGAGCGACTGAAAATGCTCTTGACACGCTCCGACCTGAACCAGTCGGCCTTTGCAACCGCGGTCGGCATCGACCGCTCGGCGCTGTCGCAACTGCTGTCGGGCGCCTCGACGCGCCTGCCCCGCGCCGAAACACTGCTTAACATCGCCGCCGAGTTCAAGGTGTCGCTCGATTGGCTCCTCGGCCTCAGCCAGGACGAAGGTCTCACCGGCGAAATCCGCGAAAGCCTGGAGATCGAAGAGGCACCGGATGGTTTCGACCGCACGCTGTTGGCCAAATGGCATGCCGAGGCGGCAGGCACCAAGATCCGCTACGTGCCTGCCGGCATTCCCGATCTTCTGCGCACCGAAGCGCTGGTCGACTACGAAGCCGGCATCGCCAACAAGAGCCGCCTGGCGCAGGCCGGCGAAACGCAATACCGCATCGACTACAACAGGCGGCCTGAGACCGACATGGAAGTCTGCATGCCGCGCCACACGCTGGAGATATTTGCCCGCGGGCTGGGTGTCTGGGACCGTTTCCCCGAAGCCGACCGGCGCGCCCAGCTGCTGCACATGGCGACGCTGCTCGACGACCTCTACCCGACCTTCCGGCTGTTTCTCTATGACGGGCGGATGCGCTATTCGATCCCCTACACCATCTTCGGACCCTATCGCGCCGCCATCTATGTCGGCGACATGTATCTGGTGCTCAACGCCACTCAGCCGATCCAGACGCTGATCCAGCACTTCGACAATCTGATCCGGGCCGCCGACATCAATGCGCACGAGGCGTCCGGCTTCGCGCACAGACTGGCCGGCATGTCGTTCCCAACAGGCACTGTCTGATCTTCGGCAACAATGATCCTTCGGACGGAAACCGGCCTCCGCATTGGTGGCCGCGTTGCCGCCATTCCATTGACTACACATAAAGACTTCTTTATATCCTTATTCGACTTCGAAACATGAAAGCCAATCCGATGACGACCACCAACCCGATCGATGCTCTGCTGGCCGAAAAGGGCGTGCTGCTGGCCGATGGCGCCACCGGCACAAACCTTTTCGCCATGGGGCTGGAAGCCGGCGAGGCGCCCGAGCTGCTCAACGAGACGGCGCCCGACACCATCACCAGCCTGCATCAGAATTTCGTCGATGCCGGGGCCGACATCATCCTCACCAACTCGTTCGGCGGCACCCGCCACCGGCTGAAGCTGCATCATGCGCAGGATCGCGTGCATGCGCTGAACCAGCGCGCCGCCGAGATCGCGCGCGCCGTCGCCGACAGAGCTGGCCGCAAGGTCATCGTCGCCGGTTCGGTCGGACCGACCGGCGAATTGCTGGTGCCGCTTGGCGCCATGACCTATGACGAGGCGGTCGACGCCTTCGCCGAGCAGATCGAGGGTCTCAAGGAAGGCGGCGCCGAAGTCGCCTGGATCGAGACGATGTCTGCTCCCGACGAGATCCGCGCCGCCGCCGAGGCTGCCATCCGCGTCGGCCTGCCCTACACCTATACCGGTTCCTTCGACACCGCCGGCCGCACCATGATGGGCCTGCTACCCAGGGATATCCACGGCGTCACCGACGGGCTGTCGCAGGCGCCGCTTGGCGTTGGCGCCAATTGCGGCGTCGGCGCGTCTGACATCCTGGCCTCGCTGCTCGACATGACCGAGGCGAAGCCGGAGGCAACGGTGATCGTCAAGGGCAATTGCGGCATTCCCGAATTCCGCGGCACCGAAATCCATTATTCCGGCACACCCGAACTGATGGCCGACTATGTCAGGCTCGCCGTCGATGGCGGCGCCAAAATTATCGGCGGCTGCTGCGGCACCTCGTTCCAGCACCTTGCCGCCATGCGCAAGGCGCTCGACGCGCACACCAAGGCGGATCGTCCGACGGTTGCCGCGATCGTCGAGCGCATCGGCCCGATGCGCAACAAGGCGGCGACGGAAAATACCGCCGAGACCAGCGAAGCCCGCCGCGAGCGCCGCCGCAGCCGGGCCTGAGCTTATCGGTTTCGATTATTCGCTGTTGTCGGCGTAGCTCGACTGCGCCGACTTGAAGTCGACCACATTGTCGCTGTGCATCGTCATCAGCGCGCCGGATGAAACCGGATCGGTTATCTGCTCCAGCATGATGCGGAAGCGGTCGTTGGTCAGCGCCGACATGGCGGTGTGGCGCGCCTGCGCGACATCGTCACTGATACGCCTGGATTCCGATGATGGGGCCGATGAAACCGCCGAAGCATCTCGTGCCGGCGGTGTCGAGTTGGCGATAGTCCTGATCTGCAATTTCGGCTCCCTCAAGCCCGGTACACCTGTCCTGCGTAACAAGCAGGGGGTTGCGATCCGCTACCGGAAATGCCGCGCAATTTAACGACCTGGAGATTCTCCGAAAAAAGGCCGGCAAGGGAATGAACCCCTCGCCGGCATGCCTCACCCGCCCGCGGTCGGTTTCCCCTGTCAGAACGATCCCATCTGAAAGAAACCGGCCGTCATCACCCACTACCGATTACCGCCCAGCGCCGAGGCAAGGCGCACAAGCGAGAGGAACTCGGACCTGTACCCAAACGGGTCGGCTCCTCGAGCGGCAGTGGCGATCTCCATGATCTTGTCGTAACCGAACTTCGCGGTCGCATCCTCGTCGCGCAGCTTCTGGCCGAAGGCGGCGACCGCGACGGAGAAGCGCTGGTCGGTGCTGGCCTGGTCGAAAGACGAGATCTCGTTGGCCGAGGTCACCGGCGTGGTGATCAGCTTCGAGACGTCTTCATTCGGCAGCTTGTAGCGGATCTTGACGAAGGCATATTCGTCCGCATTGGCAACGCCGCCATTGTCCACCGACGCCTGGCCATAACGCAGCGCGTCGATCTGTTCGCCGCCGCTGCCCTTTGGCGTGATTTCATAGATCGCGGTGACGGAATGGCCCGAGCCGATATCGCCGGCATCGACGCGGTCATTGTTGAAATCCTCGCGGTTCAAGGCGCGGGTCTCGTAGCCGATCAGGCGATATTCCGAGACCTTGTTCGGATTGAACTCGACCTGGATCTTGACGTCCTTGGCGATGGTGAACAGCGTCGACGATGCATCTTCGACCAGCACCTTCTCGGCTTCGGCCAGCGTGTCGATATAGGCGGCGGTGCCGTTGCCGTTCTGGGCGATGGTCTGCATCATCTGGTCGTTCAGATTGCCGCGGCCGAAGCCGAACACCGACAGGAAGACACCGGTCTTGCGCTCTTTTTCGATCAGCCGCTTCAGATCGTCGTCGTCGCTCTGGCCGACATTGAAGTCGCCGTCGGTGGCGAGCATCACCCGGTTGACGCCGTCCTTGACGAAGGATTTCTGCGCCAGCCTGTAGGCTTCCTTGATGCCCGCCTCGCCGGCCGTGCTGCCGCCGGGCGTCAGATTGTCGATGGCACTGAGGATCTTGTCCTTTTGGGACGCCTTGGTCGGCTCCAGGACCGTGCCGGCGTCACCCGCATAGGTTACGATCGAGATCGTGTCGTCGGCCTTCAGCTTGCTGACCAGCAGCCGAAAAGCCGATTTGAGCAGCGGCAGCTTGTCCGGCTCGTCCATCGAGCCCGAGACATCGATCAGGAAGACCAGATTGGCCTTCGGCTGCTCGGTCGGCTTGACGTCAAAACCCTTGATGGCGACATGCATCAGCCTGGTATGCGTGTTCCACGGCGTCGGCATGACGCTGACGGTCGAGTTGAATGGTGTCGAGGCCGACTCCGGACCCTTCCAGTCATAGGGGAAGTAGTTGATCATCTCCTCGACGCGGACAGTATCGACCTGCGGCAGGGTGCCCTGCTTCAGCGAGCTGCGCACGAAGGAATAGGAGGCTGTGTCGACGTCGATCGAGAAGGTCGAGACCGGATCCTCGAGTGCCGCATGCACCGGATTGGTCTTGAAATCCTCGATGCGGTCGCGGTTTTCCGGTTGCGGCTGCATCTGGTCGGCCGGCAAGGTCGACGGCTGCTGCGGCGCCATCAGCTTGGACTCGGCCGGCATGCGGGCCCGCGACGTACTGGGCGCACTTACGGCGCCATCCAATGCGAATTCGCCTGTCGGTGCCGGTGGCGCAGGCTCGGCCAGCACACCGCGCTCCAGTGCATTCTGTTGTGCCGCGCCGGAAGCAACGGTCGATTCGGATTTCTGCGGCGAGGCCGGCGCCACAGGCGCATCGGTCGCGTCGCGGCTTTCCACATCGGCGTCGGCTTTCTTGTCCGTCTCCAGCCCGGTCGGAGCCGGCTTCGGCTCGGCGGTCGTCGGCTTGACGGTCGCCGGCTTGACGGTCGCCGGCTTGTCGGCCAGCGTCTCGGTGATTTTCTCGTCGCCGCCGAATTTCGGCGGCTGTTCCCTCAGCATATGGAAGGTGGCGTATCCGGCGATCGGCAGGGCGACGAGCCCGGCAAGAACCGGCGTGGCAATGAGTTTCTTTTGCATGATCTCGCTCCAGAGCTTTTGTGCTCGCTCTGTGAGACGAAGCCCGCCAACCGATCCTTGGGTAACGGCAGAAATATTTTCCTGATCGTATGCACGCAGGGCGGCTTCGAAAGCACGTGCCTTGGCATCCTTGGCGGGCGCCGGCGCTGCTATATCGCGCAGTCTGTTGAGTTCGTTGTCGTCAACCATGGTCACACTTCCCCGGCCGCGCGCATCAGCGTCTTCAGCCGTTTCTTCGCTTCATGGATGTGCCAGGAAACCGTCGTCTCCGAGATTGTCATCGCCTCGGCCGCGGCCGCATGGCTCAACCCTTCGCCATAGACCAGCAGCACCGCGTCGCGCTGCTTGTCCGGCAATCGCCGGACGGCCGCCCACAGCGCTTCGGCAGGGTCTTCCGGTTCGACCGACGCCTCGCCCGAGATCAGTGCATGGACGCCATAGGCCTCGGTCTTGACGGTCTCGCGGGCGGACTTTCGCATCACGTCGCGCGCGGCGTTCATCGTCACGGAATAGAGCCATGTGGTGAAGGCGCCGCCGCCGCGATAGTCGCGGATCGCTTTGCCCAGCCTGACGCAGACTTCCTGGGCGATGTCTTCGGCATCGGCCTTCCTGCCGCACCAGCGATAGGCGGCGCGATAGACGAAGTCATAGTGCCTTTCCAGCAATGTGCTGAAGGCCCTCCTGTCTCCGCCCTTCGCCCGCCCGATCAGTTCGGCGTCGGAGGCTTCGCTCTCATCCAGCATCATCGCCATCATTTGCCTGTTGGACGAAGGCTAATGGCTAATCCTTGGGGCAATGGAAAGATTTTTTTGGAAACCGCCGGATCGGGACCGTCAACACCCCCGCTTGACATATCCATATCTCGACAGTTATACGTAAATCAATAGCCACAGGGTTATCGATCCCGGATGACGAACGCTCACGATGTCCTCTTCAGAACGCTCTCCGATCCGACGCGTCGCGCGATCTTCGAGCGCCTGTGCCGGCAAGGCGAGCAGACGGTCGGCGCCCTGACGGCTCAGTCGGGGGTCTCTCAACCTGCGGTGTCGAAGCATCTCGGCGTGCTCAAGCAGGCCGGGCTGGTGCGCGATCGCCATCAAGGACGGCAGACCCATTACAGCGCCCAACTGGCAGCACTTTCCCCACTGACCGACTGGACGAACCAGATGAACGCGTTCTGGCAGAGCCGGTTCGACGATCTCGAAAATTTGCTCAAAAGAATCGACCAATGACCAACATTGCGACCGAAACGCGCTCTGTCATCGTCGAACGTGAGATCCCCTATCCGCCGGAAAAAATCTGGCGCGCGCTGACCCAACCGCATCTGATCGAGGAATGGCTGATGAAGAACGACTTCAAGCCAGTCGTGGACCACCGCTTCAAGCTGCGGAAGGAACCGCAACCTGACGTGAGCATCGTTGTGGACTGTCAGGTAACAGCCGTCGAGTTGAACAAGACACTGTCCTACACCTGGCAGGCCTATGGCCTTGAGAGTGTCGTCACCTGGACCCTCGTGCCGACCAGCACAGGCACCCGGTTGCGTATGGAACAGTCCGGCTTCCGGCCGGATCAGGAGCAGGCGTATCGGGGCGCGACGAGCGGGTGGCGACAGTACTTTGCAAATCTGAGTCAGGTCCTGGCGCGGATAGATTGAAACTCGCAGGTGCGGATCGGTGGCCCGCACCGGCTGTTTTGACAGGAGGAACTATTGGACTGGAACAAGTGGGTTCGGCAAATGCATCGCTGGCTGTCGATCATCTTTGCGCTGACCGTCATCGCCAACTTCGCCACCATGGCATTCAGGCAGCCTCCCGCCTGGGTGGTCTACTCGCCGCTCCTGCCGCTCCTCCTGCTGCTGCTCAGCGGCCTGTACATGTTCGTGCTGCCCTATGCCGCCAAGGGACGCGGCGTGCAGCGTGCCGGCGGGTAGGAGTGGGGCAGAGTGGCCAAGACGCAGGGACAATCGACCGAGGCCAAGGCTGCGCCAGTGCTGCTCTCCGGCGGCAACCCGCAAATCGCCAAGGGCGACGGCGACGCCCCGGTGCAGGCCTATATCGCTGCGATGCCGGACTGGAAGCGCGGCCTGGGCGAGCGCCTCGACGCGCTCATCGTGGGCAACGTGCCTGACGTCCGCAAGGCCGTGCGATGGAACTCACCCTTCTACGGCATCGAAGGCCAGGGCTGGTTCGCGAGTTTCCATGTATTCACCCACTATGTGAAGATGACCTTTTTCAGTGGCATCTCATTGCAACCGATCCCACCAGGC
This sequence comes from Mesorhizobium sp. Primo-A, assembly GCF_003997175.1. Lineage (NCBI taxonomy): Bacteria > Pseudomonadati > Pseudomonadota > Alphaproteobacteria > Hyphomicrobiales > Phyllobacteriaceae > Mesorhizobium > Mesorhizobium sp. Primo-A. The sequence goes on along the minus strand of NZ_RZTG01000013.1, from coordinate 72,363 downwards.
GGCACGGCCAAGAGCAAGGATGTGCGCTGGATCGACATCCGCGAAGACCGGTTCGACGAGGCGCAAATGGCGGAATGGATCAAGCAGGCCGCCGCCCTGCCCGGCTGGACCCCGTAGCGGCCACAGACGCAAGAATACGACAGAGGAGAAAGAGCGATGAAGATCAAGCTGACCAGCGTGTATGTGGACAACCAGGAAAACGCATTGCGCTTCTACACCGACGTGCTGGGCTTCACCAAGAAGGCCGATTTCAGCAACGGGCCCTATCGCTGGCTGACAGTGACCTCGGCTGAAGAGCCTGATGGAACCGAACTGCAGCTCGCGCTCAACGACAACCCGGCCGCCAAGGCCTATCAGGAAGCCATCTTCCAGCAGGGTCAGCCTGCGGTCATGTTCTTCACCGACGACGTCAAGGGCGACTACGAGCGCATCAAGGCGAAGGGTGGCGCGTTCACCGTGCCGCCGACCGAGGTGACCGGTTCAACCATCGCCCAGCTGAACGACAGCTGCGGCAACCTCGTTCAGATCACCCAACTGGCGCGCTGGTGACAGGCAGCGGTTGAACGCGTCGACGCACAGGAGACACCAAATGACCCCCTCGCAACAGATCGACCAGTTGATCGCCGGTCTCTCGGACTGGCGCGGCGAGACGCTCGCCGACATCCGCAAGACCATCCTTGCAGCCGACCCGGACATCATCGAGGAGTGGAAGTGGATGGGCAGCCCGGTATGGTGCTTCGACGGCAACATCGTGGTCGGCAACGCCCACAAGGACAAGGTGAAGCTGACCTTTTCCCATGGCGCCAGCCTGCCGGATCCCGACAGGCTGTTCAACAATGGTTTTGGCGGCAAGGTGTGGCGGGCTATCGATGTGTTCAAGGGCGACAGGCTCAATGAGAGCGCTTTGAAAGAGCTCGTCCGTGCCGCCATCGATTACAACAAGGCCAAAAAGAAGAAAAAGGCGCCGGCAGCTACTGGGGCGAAGCCACGGAAGTAAGTCTATGCTGCCTGGCCTGCCACCCAGCCAGACGACCATGCCCACTGGAAATTATAACCGCCCAGCCAACCCGTGACATCGACGACTTCGCCGATGAAAAACAGGCCCGGCACGGATTTCGCCTGCATCGTCTTCTGGTCCAGCCCGTTGGTGTCGACCCCGCCCAGTGTCACTTCGGCGGTGCGGTAGCCCTCAGAACCGGCAGGCTTGATGCGCCAGTCATTGACTGCGGCAGCTATGGTTTTGATCTGGGCGTCCGCAAGATCGGCGAGGTTGCCGTCGATGCCGGTTCGTTCGGCGATCGACTGCGCCAGCCGCTTCGGCAGGTGATTTGCCAGCACGGTCTGCACCGCCTGCCGCCCATTACCGCGCTTGGCACTACGAATGAGGTCCGCCACATCAACTCCCGGCAGCATGGCGATGCGGATTTCGTCGCCCTCGCGCCAATAGGACGAGATCTGCAGGATGGACGGTCCGCTGACGCCGCGATGCGTGAACAGCATCGCTTCGGAGAACCGCGTCTTGCCGCAGGAGACTTCCGCGTCGACGGCGTTGCCGGCCAGCGGCGCCAGCCGTTCGAGCGTGTTTGCGTCGAAGGTCAGCGGCACCAGCGCCGGCCGCGTTTCGACGATGGCAAGCCCAAACTGTCCGGCAAGCTCGTAGCCGAAACCGGTCGCCCCCATCTTGGGGATCGACTTGCCGCCGCAGGCCACGACCAGAGACTGGCACCTAATCGTGCCCGTGGAGAGAGTGAGCACAAACCCCTCCACGGTTTTGCGGACATCCTCAACGCTGGTCGACAGCACCAGTTCGGCGCCCTTGTCCTGCATTTCCGAGACCAGCATGTCGATGATCTGGCGTGCGGAGCCGTCGCAGAACAACTGCCCAAGCGTCTTTTCGTGATAGGCGATGCGGTGGCGTTCGACGAGGGCGATGAAATCGCGTTGCGTATAGCGGCTGAGCGCCGAAATGCAGAAATGCGGATTGCCCGACAGAAAATTCTTCGGGCTGGCATGGATGTTGGTGAAATTGCACCGGCCCCCGCCGGAGATGCGGATCTTCTCGCCAGGCGCCGCCGCATGATCGAGGATCAGTACAGAACGGCCGCGCTTGGCCGCCTCCACGGCGCACATCATTCCGGCGGCACCCGCGCCGATGATCACGACATCATAGGATTGCATCAGGCTGTTCGTTCCCGCTCGGCCCACTCATCCGGCGCAGCGCATTTGTGCTGCCTGATACCGCGAACGGGGCGGACAGCCAACAGGCAAGAACAGCCAGGCAAAGGCTCAGATCAGCGTCTCTGCGAACAACGTCGTCAAGCGCTTCCAGTGGCGTTCGGCGCCCGCGGCATTGAAAACGCTGTGATCGGGCACGCACCAGCCATGCGCCATGCCGGCATAGTTCTCGATGACATGATCTACTTCCGCAACCCTGAGCGCCTCGGCCAGCCGCGCCGACTGTTCCGGCGGGAAACTCCTGTCGACGCCGGATGTGCCGACATAGACGCGCGCCTTGGTCGAGGCTGCCTTGCGATGCGGGCTGTCGGCGGCGTCGCTGGCGAGATTGCCGCCATGGAAGCTTGCGGCCGCTTTTATCCGTTCGGGATAGGTTGCAGCCGCATTCAATGATCGACCGCCGCCCATGCAATAGCCGATGGTGCCGATCGGCCCGGTAATGCCTTCTGCCGCAAGCGCATCGAGGAACGCACCGCTGTCGCTGATGGTCATGTCCTGCGTCGTGCCGGTGACCAGCGCCATCAGCGGGATTTTGGTCTTTTCCTCGGCGAAGGCGGTCTTGGCGTCGAACGGCCCGTAGGGTGCATTGCGGTAGAACAGGTCGGGCACCAGCACCGCATAGCCTTCATTCGCCAGTCGCTCGGCCATACTGTCGAGCGCCGGCCGCGGACCAAAGGCGTCCTGATAGAGAATGACGCCGGCCTTGGCAGGAGATGCGTTTGCCGAGCGGAAAAGCCCGGCATTGGCAACACCATCCCTGGTCTTGATCTGAAGGTCGTGTTTCGTCATCGCTCGCTCCGTTCGACAGATGCGCGATACATATCCGCGCAAGCCTATACGGCAAGGCGCTCCCTGAGCATGGCAGTCAAAATTTCGTGCGGGATTGCGTGACGCTATTGCTAGCCTTCTCGCACCGTCCGCGCACCGACATGCAGCGCGCGGCCGGCACCGAGCCCCATAATGGCTACGCCAAGCCCGAGCGCGACGAACAGGAACGCCGTTCCCGAAAAACTGCCGGTCCAGTCGCGGATCAGGCCCACCAGCAGCGGGCCGAATGCCGCCAACACATAGCCGACGCCTTGCGCCATGCCTGAAAGATGCGCGGCGACATGCGAATCCGGCGAACGCAGCACGATCAGGCTCATGGCAGCCGCGATCAGGCCGCCCTGCCCGATGCCTTGCAGGATCGCCCAGAACAGCACGGTCGAGGTCGGTGCGAACAGAATGCCGAGCAGCGCGATCACCGCCGTGGCAACGAGCGCCACATTGATGCCGCGCTGGTCTTTCAGCCGCATCGCGAAGGATGGCACGGCGAGGCAGGTGATGACTTGCGCCATGACAGACACCGAAACCATGGCGCCGGCGGTGGCCGCATCGAAGCCACGCTCGCGCAAGATCGGCGCCAGCCAACCGAAGATGCAATAGGCAAGTGCCGACTGCAGGCCCATGAACAGCGTCACCTGCCAGGCCAGGCGATCGCGCCAGAGACCAACGACGCGAAAGCCCCGATGACTGACCTGCCGACGGCTGCCCAGCGCCTGCGGAATCCAGATCAAAAGCACGACCAGTGTAGGCACCGCCCAGGCAGCAAGTGCCCCGGACCACGAACCGGTGACAAAATGCTCGATCGGCAGTGTGAAGCCGGCGGCGGCCGCCGAGCCGGCACAGAGCGCCATGGTGTAGAGCCCGGTCATGACGGCGGCCTTGTCGGCGAAATCTCGCTTCACCAGGCCCGGCAGCAGCACATTGCCGATGGCAATGGCGCCGCCGGCAAGGAAGGTGGCGACAAACAGCAGGGGAACCGTACCGAACCAGCGCAGGCCGGTTCCCAGCACCAGCAAGGTGAGCGCCCCGAGCAAAGTGCGCTCGGCTCCATAGCGCTGGGCAAGTCTTGGCGCGAAGGGCGCGAACAGACCCAGGCACAGAACGGGCAGCGTCGTCAGCAGGCTGGCGCCCGTCGTCGACAGTCCGGTTGCCTGCATCACCTCGGGCAGCAGTACCGACAGGCTGGAAAACAGCGGCCGCAGGCTGAAGGCGATCAGCACAAGGCTCGCGCCAAGCACGATGCGCGCCGCACGGCTGCGCAGTTCAGGCGGCTGCGGCGCGGGCAGGCTGTCGGCCTCGGCATCGATGAGTTCCAGACCCTCGATGGCGGCGGATTGCGCCGTCGGGTCAGGCTGACGAAAACTCTGGTTCATTGCGAAAGCAGTCTTTCAAGTTGGGCAAGCACCGGCGCCATGAAGGCGCGAACGGCGGCAACGGCGCGCTCGGGATTGCTCGCGGCAATGGCGTCGACGATAGCCGCATGCGCCTGGTGGTCCGGTTCGGGCAGATCGCCGTCGATGGTGGCATGGATGGTCTCGGTGATGGCGGCGGTGAAGAAGTCGTAGAGCTCCATCATCGCTTTGTTGCCGGACGCCGCGACAACCGATTTGTGGAAAGCGAGATCGCGCCGGATGAAGGCATCGCTTCCGCCGTCCGCGACGGTGCCGCGTTCGGCAAGCAGTTGCCGCATCGTCTCAAGATCGGCTGGCGTGTGGCGCATGGCGGCGAGCCGTGCCGCCTCCAGGTCGAGCGCCGCCCGCGCCTCCCACTGATCGCGCAGGCCGGTGCGCTTGACCCGGTCGAGCGCGGCAGAGGCATCGACGGTAGAGCGCACATATGTGCCCGAGCCCTGGCGCGTATCCAGCAATCCTTGCGAGACCAGCACCCGCACCGCCTCGCGCACCGTGCCGCGGCTGACCGACAGAAGGTCGGTCAGGGCTGCCTCATTGGGAATGCGCTCGCCGACGCCCCAGCGGCCGCTGACGATCTCCGCACGCAGGCTGCTGGTGGCGCTGTCGGTGAGATTGGTTCTGGTGGCGGGTTGCATAGGCCTATTCATAAGTCATCAGATGACTTGATGAATAGGCCTGCTTCTAGCTGCCGTCAAGATGCTCATCGAAGCCAACGAGCACCATGCAATGGGAACGGATCAGCTGGTGGCCCGTGCGAAGCTCGCCATGTGAAAGGCCTGGACCTCCGGCGGATAGCGATACCCCGTGCCATAGGGGCACGCATTGCGATCGAGGCAACCGCCGCTGCGGCAGGGTTCGCCATTCGCTCCCCCCACATGCGCCAGGCAGGATTGATAAGCGAATCCTTGCACGGAATAGGCGTCGACCGGGCAGGATTTCAGGCAGGGTTTCTCGGCGCAGCTATCGCAAAGGTGGGGCGCTGCCTCGGCAACTTGAACTGGAATTTCGTCGTCAAACAGCAGCACACCGCGGTAGGCATGCCATAGCCCGTAGCGCGGATGCATGAGGATGCCGAGCGGCGACGGTTTCAGCCCCTCCGCCCGCATCGCCCATTGCTGGAACGGCAGATAGGGCTTGTCCGACGGAGAAATCGCCCGTGCGCCAAAATCCTGCGCCACGGCGCCGATCACTTCGCGCGACCATGTGTCGAGCGGATTGGCGATTGCCTGTGGCTGTTGCTCCCACCAACGCAGGAAATGCGGCCAGGGTGCCGCGCCCGCCTGCCCCACCAGCAGGACGGCCGCTGCCGGCGCACCCGATGATCCCGTTGGCGGCGCATCGCTTGGCGTAAAATTGAAGCCGCCGCGAAGAACAAGGCCGTTGGCGAGAAGCGCCGCAGCAATGCGGTCAACGCTGCCGGCGGGCGTAATCATCCCTTCTTGTCCGGATCGGAGAACGCGCTCCGCCAGACTTCCTTGTGGATGATGTTGGCGACTTTAGCCCCGCCTGACTCGGGCTCCTTTCAAGTGAAGGCGTCGGGCATCGACCCCTTCTTCTTGGCGATGAAGTCCTTCAACGCTTCGTCGATGCTCGGATCGAGATGCGGCGCCTCATAGCTTTCCAGCCAGCGGCGCGCGAGTTCGTTGGCGCGCTGCGGCGCTGTCTTCTCGCCTTCGGCCAGCCACTGCTCGTAGGAATTGTTGTCGGCGATGTTGGAGCGGTAGAAGGCGGTCTGGAAATTGGCCTGGGTGTGGTCGCAGCCGAGATAATGGCTGCCCGGCCCGACCTGGCGGATGGCGTCCATCGCCTGGCCGTTTTCCGACAGGTCGACGCCTTCGGAGAATTTCTGCGTCATGCCGAGCTGGTCGATGTCCATCATGAACTTTTCGTAGCAGGAGGCCAGCCCGCCCTCGAGCCAGCCGGCCGAGTGCAGCACGAAATTGGTGCCGGCCAGGATGGTCGAGTTCAGCGTGTTGGCGCTTTCATAAGCCGCTTGTGCATCCGGAACCTTGGACGCGCAGAGCGAGCCGCCGGTGCGGAACGGCAGGCCGAGACGGCGCGCCAGCTGTGCGGCGCCATAGGAAACCAGCGACGGCTCCGGCGTGCCGAAGGTCGGCGCCCCCGACTGCATCGAAATCGACGAGGCGAAGGTACCGAACAGCACCGGCGCGCCGGGACGGATGAGCTGCGTGAACGACGCGCCGGCCAGCACTTCGGCCAGAACCTGCGTCAGCGTGCCGGCAACCGTCACCGGGCTCATCGCGCCGGCGAGGATGAACGGCGTGACGATGCAGGCCTGGTTGTGGCGCGCATAGACCTTCAGCGCACCGAGCATGGTCTCGTCGAACACCATCGGCGAGTTGGCGTTGATCAGGCTGGTCAGCACCGTGTTGTTCTCGACGAAATCGTCGCCGAACACGATCTTGGCCATGGCGACGGTGTCCTCGGCGCGTTCCGGCGCGGTCACCGAGCCCATAAACGGCTTATCGGAATATTTGATGTGGCTGTAGATCATGTCGAGGTGGCGCTTGTTGACCGGCACATCGACCGGCTCGCATACCGTGCCGCCCGAATGGTGGATCGACGGCGCCATATAGGCGAGCTTAACGAAATTCTGGAAATCCTCGATCGTCGCGTAGCGCCTGACACCGTCGAGGTCACGCACGAAGGGCGGGCCATAGACCGGCGCGAACACGGTGGCATTGCCACCGATCTGCACCGAACGCTCGGAATTGCGGGCGTGCTGGGTGTAGACGGACGGTGCGGTCTTGAGCAGCGAACGGCACAGCCCCTTCGGGAAATGCACGCGCTCGCCCTTGACGTCGGCGCCGGCCTCTTTCCACAGTTGCAGCGCTTCTGCATCGTCGCGGAAGATGATGCCGATCTCCTCGAGCACCGTGTCGGTGTTCTTCTCGATCAGCGCCAGGCCTTCCTCGTCCAGCACCTCGTAAACGTTGATCTTGCGCTTGATGTAGGTGAGCTGCGTGCCCGGGCCTCCGCCCGAACGCGCGGCCCGCCGGGCAGCAGCCCCGCCGCTGGCGCCGCGCCCACGTCGCGCGTTTGACGCTTCCTGATCGACTGCCGCGTGTTCGCTCATGGTGTTCTTCCCTGAATCTGTTCTTGTCTGGAATCCATAGCGGCTGCTCTCGCCGCTTCTTGCCAGATCGTAGCCATGCACCCTATTCGAAACGGCCCGCCAGCGCCAACGCCTGTCGCAAAATCGACAAGAATTCCAAGAGAGTTACGGTCGCTTTCCTTTTGCGGGAAGTCGCAAATCAGCTATGGATACATGCCCTCAGCGGGTTAGGTATGAACGCGAAGATATGTGCCTTGCGACATGGTCGCGATGCCGGCAGGAGCTCGATACAAATGTCCGACGACGAGATCATCCTTTCCGAACTTTCCGACGACGAGTTGGTGCAGCAGATGCACGACGATCTCTATGACGGGCTGAAGGAAGAGATCGAAGAAGGCACCAACATCCTGCTCGAGCGCGGCTGGGCGCCTTACAAGGTGCTGACCGAGGCGCTGGTCGAAGGCATGCGCATCGTCGGCGAGGATTTTCGCGACGGCATCCTGTTCGTGCCGGAAGTGCTGCTTTCCGCCAATGCGATGAAGGCGGGCATGTTCATCCTGCGCCCGCTGCTCGCCGCCACCGGCGCGCCCAAGCAAGGCAAGATGGTCATCGGCACCGTCAAGGGCGACATCCACGATATCGGCAAGAACCTTGTCGGCATGATGATGGAGGGCGCTGGCTTCGACGTCATCGATCTCGGCATCAACAATGCGGTCGAGAAATATCTCGATGCGATCGAACAGCACCAGCCCGACATCATCGGCATGTCCGCACTGCTGACCACGACCATGCCCTATATGAAGGTCGTCATCGACACGATGAAGGAAAAGGGCATCCGCGACGATTATGTCGTGCTGGTCGGCGGCGCACCGCTGAACGAGGAATTCGGCAAGGCCGTCGGCGCCGATGCCTATTGCCGCGACGCGGCGGTGGCGGTCGAGACCGCCAAGGACTTCATGAAGCGCAAGCACAATGTGCGCGCTTCGGCCTGATTGGCCAATTCGGCCTGGACGACAGGAGAAGCCGCGCCCTTGCAGCGCGGCTTTTTTGTTACCAGATGATGAGGTGGCCGCGTGCGGATCAGGGCTTGGTGACGGTGTCCTCGACCGCCTTGGCCGTCGATTTGACATCCCTGCCGACGCCACGGACGGTGTTCGCGCAGGCCGCAAGGGCCAAGGCGCAGGCCAGGATGGCAATCGGCGTGATGCGCAGCAGTTTCATGGACGGTGTCTCCCTCAACAGATAAATTAGCGCCACAACAACGAAGGCCGCTCGACTGGTTCCATGGCCAAGACGCAAAAAACGAAACCGAATCAAGACGACAGGCTGCTCGTCATCGCCTGCGGGATGATTGCGCGCGAAGTTCTGGCCGTCAAGGAACAGCTCGGGCTGGATCACCTCGACCTGACCTGCCTGCCGGCGGAATTCCATTTCTACCCGGACCGCATCGCACCGGCCATGGACAAGGCGATCGAAAAAGCCAAGACGGAAGGCTACAGCAACATCTTCGTCGGCTATGCCGATTGCGGCACCGGCGGTCTGCTCGACCGCATCTGCGAGAAGCATGGCGTCGAGCGCATGGCCGGCCCGCATTGCTTCGCCTTCTACCAGGGCATGGAGGCCTATGCGAAAGTCGCAGACGACGACATGATGTCGTTCTACATGACCGACTTCCTCTGCCGGCAGTTCGACGCTTTCTTCATGAAACCGCTCGGCCTCGACAAGCACCCGGAGTTGATCAAGGACTATTTCGGCAATTACGAGAAGCTGATCTACCTCGCCCAGACCAACGATCCGGAACTCGACAAGGTCGCCGAAAAAGCCGCCAGAATGCTCGGTCTCGTCTATGAACGCCGCGCCACCGGTTATGGCGACCTGACGGCCGGGATGGCGCAGGCGGCTGCAGGCGCCTGAAGCAATTCTTGCCCCGCGATGACTCAAGGCTAGATGACAGGCCGCCGTGGACGGGTAAGGTGTGCGCCACAAGCAAACAGACTGCCAGCCATGGAAACGCACTGATGACCCCTCGCCTCTTGATAGCTGCACTCGGCCTCCTCTGTTTGGCCCTGCCCGCCCATGCCGACGGCGAGATACAGAAACTCATCACCCCGGCCGACAAGACGCGGCTCGACAAATATGGCGAGACCCGCAAGGCAGCCCTTGCCGAGGCGAAGACAGGCAACCCGGCCGAGGTCAAGCAACTCGATGCCCTGTTGGCAAAGCCGCTGGTGGCCTTTTCCGACAAGGACCTGACCGGCAACTGGCAGTGCCGCACCATCAAGGCCGGCGGACCTTTGCCGCTCGTCATCTATGGCTGGTTCAAGTGCAAGGTGACCGATGACGGTTCCGGCTGGCGGCTGGAGAAGATCAGCGGCTCGCAGCGCACCAGGGGCCGTTTCTTCGACGATGGCGAGAAACGCGCGATCTATCTCGGCTCCTTCTATGTCAACAGCGATCCGGCAAAGCCCTATGGCAGCGGTCCGCAAACCGACCAGGTCGGCTACGCCTTCCGCAACAGCGCCAAGGAATGGCGCATCGAATTTCCGGCGCCCTACTATGAATCGAAGCTCGATATCATCGAATTCAAGCGCTGACTGTGTATCGAAGAGCTGATCACCAAGGATTAACCCGGACACCCTAGCATCCCGTCTATTGTCGAGAAGGGTTGCTTGGAGGGGGCAAGATCCATGGCAGCATCAGAATCCAATACGCGTCCGATCGTGGTCGTCACCGGAGGCGGCCAGCATGTCTGGGCTATGATCAATGCGATCGCCGACCGCGTAGGTCCTGTCAGCGTCGTCCTCGAAACGCCTGAATCCAAAAAGCAATTGCTGCGTGGCCGGGCTCGCCGCCAAGGCTGGATTTCCGCCATCGGCCAGCTTGGCACGATGGTACTGAGTAGGTTGGGCAAGCGATTCCTGGCCGGCCATAGCGCGCGACTGATTGCCGAGGAGAAGCTGGAGGTTGAGCCGCGACCAGGCCAGGAGATCATCCCGGTAGCCTCGGCCAATGGGCTTGAGTGCCTGCAGGCGATCCAGAAGATCCGGCCAGGCGTTGTGCTGCTCAACGGTTGCCGACTAATCTCGGCTGAGATGCTGAGCAAAATGCCCTGCCCGGTGCTCAACTACCATGCGGGCATCACGCCGAAATATCGCGGCATGAATGGCGGCTATTGGGCTCTGGTATCAGGCGATGCGGAGAATTTCGGCACGACTGTCCACCTCGTCGACGCTGGCGTCGACACTGGTGGCGTGCTGAAGCAGGCGCGCGGCAGATCGAAAAAAGGCGACACCATCTCAAGTCACGCGCTACGCCAGACGGCGTTCTCGCGCGACATCTGCGTCGAGGCTGTCAGCGATGCACTGGCTGGAAAACTCACGACGATCGATCCCGGCCTGCCTTCGAAACTCTGGTATCATCCGACGATCTGGTTCTACGTCTGGACGGGCCTCAGAACTGGCATCTGGTAGCGCGTTTTTCGTCCTGGACGGCATACTGCGCGCCAGCGTTTCCGACGCGCTGGACCGGGCGCCGGCACACGCCGCAAACGAATAAACCCACTTTTCATTTTACGACATCGATATGCGTCGCTTTTGAATGCGCGCGCGTCGTCCCATAACAAGCGGCACCACTGCGCTTGCGGCAATGCTCGATAGTTCGAGGAGTGAGAATTCATGGCCGATCTGATCGTCGTCTACTGGCGCGACATCCCTGCCCAGGTGATCGTCAAGAAGGGCCGGCAGAACGCCAAGCGCGAACTGCCGCTGCGCTTTACCGAGGCGATCGACATGTGCGCCATGCGCACCGGCGCCGGCGGTACAGACGACTATCTGGCCGAATGGCGCAAAGCCGATCCCATTCCGGTCGGCGACGACCTCGAAGCCGAAGTCGAGAAGGCATTCAACGACATCGACACGAGATATGACCGCGAGCGGCTGGTCGCTCTGGTCAAGGCGGGCGGCAAAGAAAATGTCTGAAACCATTCCTGCCAAGGAGAGGCCGGCTGTTACCCAGGCCACTCTGGTCAAGAAGGCAGCGCCGAAATCCGACTACAAGCCGGCCGACGTATCGCCGCAGCGGCGCGTGCAGCGTTCCTTCGCGGTCAGATTATGGTCGGTGCGGCACTCGCGATTACTCGAATGGTTCTACGCCAAATTCGCCGACATGTTCCTGCTCCTCCATCCCTTATGGAAAGGCATAGGCTATGGCCGTGTCGAAGGGCCGATCAAATTTGTCGAGAAGCGCGTCAAGGGCTTCATGTTCGACTGCCGCATGTGCGGCCAGTGCATCTTGTCCTCGACAGGCATGTCTTGCCCGATGAACTGCCCCAAGCAATTGCGCAACGGCCCTTGCGGCGGTGTCCGCGCCAACGGCAATTGCGAGGTCGAGCCCGATATGCCCTGCGTCTGGGTCAAGGCCTGGGAAGGCTCGCAGAACATGGTGCACAGCGACAGGATCCTGACCGTGCAGAAGCCGGTCGACCAGTCGCTGCGTGAAACCTCGGCCTGGCTGCGGGTGACCGCGCAGGCGGCCACCGCGCGCGAAGCCGCCGCTGCCGCCAAGAATGAGGCGGCCAGCACCGGGGCGTCGGCATGATCGGCCGCCAGCGCGACGAAAACCCGGCCGGCATCCACCTGCCGCTCGAACCCCTGCCCGGCCACACCTCGCGCGGTCGGCTGGAGCGCGTACTGCGGCGCGGCGAGTTCGCTGTGACGACGGAACTCAACCCGCCCGACAGCGCCGATCCGGAAGACGTCTACAACAGGGCGAAAATCTTCGACGGCTGGGTCGACGCCATCAACGCCGTCGATGCATCGGGCGCCAACTGCCACATGTCCTCGGTCGGCATCTGCGCACTTTTGACGCGCATGGGCTATGCGCCGATCATGCAGATCGCCTGCCGCGACAAGAACCGCATCGCCATCCAGGGCGACGTGCTGGGCGGGGCTGCGATGGGCGTCGCCAACATGCTGTGCCTGACAGGTGACGGCGTGCAGGCCGGAGACCAGCCCGGCGCCAAGCCGGTGTTCGATCTCGACTGCATGTCGCTCCTGGAAACCTGCCGCATCATGCGCGACAACGGCAAGTTCCTGTCCGGCCGCAAGCTGACGACGCCGCCGCAGCTTTTCCTGGGTGCTGCGATCAATCCGTTCGCGCCGCCGATCGACTTCCGCCCGCACCGGCTGGGCAAGAAGATCGCCGCCGGCGCGCAATTCGTACAGAGCCAGTATTGCTTCGACGTGCCCATGTTCCGCACCTACATGCAAAAGGTGCGCGACCTCGGCTATACCGAAAAATGCTTCATCCTGGTTGGCGTCGGGCCGCTCGCCTCGGCCAAGACGGCCAAGTGGATCCGCTCGAACGTGCCGGGCATCCATATTCCCGATTCCGTCATCAAGCGGCTGGAAGGCGCCCAGGACCAGAAAAAGGAAGGCAAGCAGCTCTGCATCGACATCATCAACGAGGTGAAGGAAATATCAGGTGTTTCCGGCGTTCACGTGATGGCCTACCGGCAAGAGGAATATGTCGCCGAGATCGTCGATGAATCGGGCGTGCTGAAGGGCCGCCAGCCATGGAAACGCGAGATCCGCCGCGACGACCAGATGGTCGCCGATCGGCTCGAGCACATACTGCACGACGATATTACCGAAACGCAGGTGGATATGGTGAAGACCGCGCACTGACGGCGCGGACGGCCACCCATTCGCTTGAACGAAACCAGACAACGATATAAAGAAATCTTTATATCACGGCGGAGAGAATTTATGACCCGTACCATCGTCGCTTCGGCGACACGAGAAATCATCATCGGCTTCGACCAGCCGTTCTGCGTGATCGGCGAACGCATCAACCCGACCGGCCGCAAGAAGCTGGCCGCCGAGATGATCGCGGGCAATTTCGAGACCGTCATCAGGGACGCATTGGAGCAGGCAGCCTGTGGCGCCACCATGCTCGACGTCAACGCCGGCGTCACCTCGGTCAATCCGAACGAGACCGAACCCGGCCTTTTGGTGCAGACGCTGGAGATCGTGCAAGGGCTGGTCGACCTGCCGCTGTCGATCGACAGTTCCGTCACCGCCGCGATCGAAGCCGCACTCAAGGTTGCCAAGGGCCGCCCGCTGGTCAACTCCGTCACCGGCGAGGAAGAAAAGCTCGAAGCCATCCTGCCGCTGGTCAAGAAGTACAACGTGCCGGTCGTCGCCATCTCCAACGACGAGACCGGCATTTCGATGGACCCGGACGTGCGTTTCGCCGTCGCCAAGAAGATCGTCGAGCGCTGCGCCGATTTCGGCATTCCGGCGCATGACGTCGTCGTCGACCCGCTGGTGATGCCGATCGGCGCGCTGGGCGATGCCGGCCGCCAGGTCTTCGCGCTGCTGCGTCGTCTGCGTGAAGAACTCAAGGTCAACACCACCTGCGGCCTGTCCAACATCTCTTTCGGCCTGCCGCATCGCCACGGCATCAACGCCGCCTTCATCCCGATGGTGATCGGCGCCGGCATGACCTCGGCCATCATGAACCCGGTGCGGCCGCAGGAAATGGAAGCCGTGCGCGGCGCCAATGTGCTGAACGGCACCGACGAGAACTGCACCAACTGGATCCGCACCTACAAGGATTACAAGCCGGCCGAAGGCGGCCAGGCCGTTGCCGCCCCGACGCAAGTCAATGCGCCGGGCGACGGCGCCGGCAATGGCGGTCGCCGCCGTGGCGGCCGTGAAGCCCGGATGGGCCGAGGATAAGCGCGCAATCGTGAATTCACCTGCAAACATCACCGACCCGCTCGTGCTGTTCATGCCGTCGGGCAAGCGCGGGCGGTTTCCTGTTGGAACACCCGTGCTAGACGCCGCGCGCCAGCTCGGCGTCTATGTCGAAAGTGTGTGCGGCGGACGCGCCACTTGCGGGCGTTGCCAGATCGAAGTGCAGGAAGGCAATTTCGCCAAGCACAAGATCATTTCGTCCAACGACCACATCACGCCCAAGGGCGCCAAGGAAGAGCGCTATGAGCGCGTCCGCGGCCTACCCGAACGGCGTCGCCTCTCCTGCTCGGCGCAAATCCTCGGCGACCTCGTCATCGACGTGCCGCAGGATACGGTCATCAACGCGCAGACCATCCGCAAGGATGCCGACACCAGGGTCATCGCCCGCGATGCGGCGATCCGCATGTGCTATGTCGAGATCGAAGAACCCGACATGCACAAGCCGCTTGGTGATCTCGACCGGCTGAAGATCGCGCTGATGCACGATTGGGGTTTGAAAAGCCTCGATTTCGATTTTTATCTGCTGCCGCAGGTGCAAGGCATCCTGCGCAAGGGCAACTGGACCGCGACCGCCGCCATCTACAAGGATGCCGACTCTGAGACAGCGCGCGTCGTAGCACTTTGGCCCGGCCTCAAGAACGAAGCCTATGGGCTGGCCTGCGATATCGGCTCGACCACCATCGCCATGCATCTGGTGTCGCTGCTGTCGGGCCGCGTCGCCGCCTCGTCGGGCACCTCGAACCCGCAGATCCGCTTCGGCGAGGATCTGATGAGCCGCGTCTCCTATGTGATGATGAACCCGGACGGCCGCGAGGGCATGACGGTCGCCGTGCGGGAGGCGATCTCGGGTCTCGTCGACAAGGTCTGCGCCGAAGGCAATGTCCAGCGCAACGACATCCTGGACAGCGTCTTCGTCGGCAATCCGATCATGCACCATCTGTTCCTCGGCATCGATCCGACCGAGCTTGGCGGCGCGCCCTTTGCGCTGGCTGTCTCAGGTGCGGTGCATATCAAGGCATCCGACATCGGCCTGAAGCTTAACCAGGGCGCCAGGCTCTACATGCTGCCTTGCATCGCCGGGCATGTCGGTGCGGATGCGGCGGCGGTGACGCTGTCGGAAGGCCCGCATCGCCAGGACGAGATGATGCTGATCGTCGATGTCGGCACCAATGCCGAGATCGTGCTCGGCAATCGCCAGCGGGTGGTTGCGGCCTCCTCGCCCACCGGCCCTGCCTTCGAGGGCGCCGAAATCTCCGGCGGCCAGCGAGCAGCGCCCGGCGCCATCGAACGCGTACGCATCGATCCCGATACGCTTGAACCGAAATACCGCGTCATCGGCTCTGAACTGTGGTCCGACGAGCCGGGCTTCCTGGAAAGCGTCCAGGCGACCGGCGTCACCGGCATCTGCGGCTCCGGCATCATCGAAGTGGTGGCGGAGATGTATCTCGCCGGCATCATTTCCGAGGACGGCGTCATCGACGGCGGGCTTTCGGCGCGCTCGCCGCGCGTTACGGCCAACGGCCGCACCTTCTCCTATGTGCTGAAGGACGGCTCCGCCGCATTGACGGAAGATGGGCCGAAGATCACCATCACCCAGACCGATGTGCGCGCCATCCAGCTTGCCAAGGCAGCGCTTTATGCCGGCACCAAGCTGTTGATGGAAAAGCAGAACACCGAGCATGTCGACCGCATCCATTTCGCCGGCGCCTTCGGCTCCTTCATCGATCCGAAATACGCCATGGTGCTGGGCCTGATCCCGGATTGCGACCTCGACAAGGTCTCGGCGGTCGGCAACGCCGCCGGTGCCGGCGCGCGCATGGCGCTGCTCAATCGCGGCTACCGCCGCGAGATCGAGGACACGGTCAGCAAGATCGAGAAGATCGAGACGGCGCTGGAACCGAAATTCCAGGAGCATTTCGTCTACGCCATGGCGCTGCCCAACAAGGTCGATCCGTTCCCGAAACTGTCGGCAGCGGTGAAACTGCCGCCGCGCAAGACGGTCAGCGAGGATGGCGTTGCCGGCGACGCCGCTCCGCGCCGGCGTTCGCGCGAAGGCCACGAGGGGCGGAGGCGTGGACGGGAATAAGCGGCCCGCCCCCGCCAACACCTTTCGAAACTCATTTGCATGCAAATGTTTCCGGATCGTCTGATCCGGAAACCAAAACGCTGTTTTCGTGAAATTCGCCAGATACATGGCAGGCGCATTCAACCGGCATCGAACGGCAGGCAGGAAATATCTTTCAGCCGCCGCAACGCTCCAGGGGAGACAACGATGTCAATGCTCGAAAGCCTGAGCCGCTATGGCACCGCCATCAGACAAGCCCATGACCGCAGCAAGGCGCGGCGCCTGCTGAACAGCCTGCCGCCCGAAATCCAGAAGGACATCGGCTGGCCGGTGTCGCCGCGATCCAGTGAAAGGGCATCCCTCAGCAACGCTATCTGGAGCGCCGCGCGCTGATGACCTTCGCCGAGAAATGCAAATTGCTCGGCATGCGCCGGGAACCTCGCATGTCCCCGGCGACCACCAGCAACCGGCTGCGAGCCGCACTTTTACCGCGTCGCTGACCACTGCGGCGCGGATCAAACCGCCGTGTAGACGCGGGCGCAAATCTTGACATTTTCAGCCACGGCACAATCTTTCGATTTAGGGGGTTCTCTTAGTCGGCTTTGGCCGAAGTTCGTGTATCCGCATGCCAAGTTTGAAAAGCCATGTCGTGTCTTTTGTCTTGCGGCACAGCCGTAAGCAGGCATTTGCCAGTCCGGAAAATCTGCAGCGCTGGATCGCGGCCGCGCGCAAGACCGAGAACCACCGGCCGCCCGCCTCGCTACACCAGCGTCTCGATATCGAGATGCATACGGTCGGTGGCTTCCCCGTATACGAAATCCCACCCAAGTCCGGCGAACAGAAGCGGATTCTCTACTTGCACGGCGGCGCCTATGTCTTTGAAATCACGCCCTATCATTGGCACCTGATTGCCGACATGGCGGATCGGTTGGGCTACGCAATCACGGTGCCGATCTATCCAATTGCCCCCGAACATGATTTCCACGCCATGTTCGGGATGGTTGGCGATGTTTACCGGCAGATGCTCGCCGAGACGGAGGCCGAGGACATCGTCTTCATGGGCGATTCCGCCGGCGGCAACATGGCTGTGGTGCTGACCATGATGGCCGCCGAAGAAGGACTGTCCCTGCCGTCACGACATGTGCTCATTTCGCCGGGTCTCGACGTGTCGCTCACCAATCCCGCAGTGTTCGAGGCGGAACGCAACGACCCTTGGCTGGGCATAGCTGGCGGACGAGAGGCGATTCGTCTGTACAGTGCCGGCATCGATCCCAGCGACTGGCATATCAGCCCGGTCTATGGAGATCTGTCAGTGCTGCCAAGAACACTGCTTTTGACTGGCTCGCGCGATCTTTTGACGCCCGACAATCTGATCTTCGCGGAAAAAGCCCGCGCCGCCGGCGTTGAAATCGATCTTGTCTATGAGGAAGGCATGTTCCACGTCTGGCCGCTGATCGACATGCCGGAGGCCCGGCGCGCCCGCGAGCGCATCGTCGAATTTCTCGGGGAGAGCCGGATCGTGCAAGACACGAGACTAAGGCCTGAACAGCGCCCCGCCGAAGCGGCGGAGTAGCTCTATATTGTCGTCCTTACCAGCCGGTCAGAACTTGCCGGTTTCCCGGAACACTTCGAAGGTCGCGCGGATGTGGTCGGCGACGGCCTTGACCGGCGCGCTGGCGTCCGGCGCCACCACCATCGCCAGATTGTAGGTGCCGATGTCGGGCATGCCGTCCTTCGGGCAGAGTTCGACCATGTCGTTGCCGAGAAACGACTTCGGCAGCGGCGCCACGGCGAGATCGGACATGATCGCGGCGCGCTGGCCGGCCGTGTGCGCGCTCATATAGGCGATGCGGTAGTTGCGGCCCTCGCGGCCAAGCGCATCGAGCGCTCCGGCGCGCCAGGCGCAGCCCTCTTCCCAAAGCGACACCGGCAGCGGCTCGCGCAGATGCGCGCAGCCGCCCTTGGCGCCAGCCCAGACGATCGGCTCGGTCAGCAGCACCTCGGCGCCGAGCGCGCTGGTCTTGTAGGAATTGGTCAGCAGCGTGATGTCGAGCGCCCGGTCGTCCATGCGCCGGCGCAGATTGCTGCTCTGGTCGATGGTGACGTCGACGGCGATCGACGGATGCGACTGCGCGAAACGCTTCAGCACATGCGGCAGCACGCGCTCGCCGTAATCGTCCGGCGAACCAAGCCGCACGACACCGACAATCTCGGGAATGATGAACTTCGACACCACCTCGCGGTTGATCGACAGCAGCCGGCGGGCATAGCCGAGCAGCATCTCGCCGTCCGTGGTCAGCGACACCGAGCGGGCGTCGCGCGCGAACACGGAGCGGCCGAGAATGTCCTCCAGCTTCTTGATCTGCATGGAGACGGCCGAAGGCGTGCGAAAGACGGCATTGGCGGCGGTGGTGAAGCTGCCGGTCTCGGCAATCGCCACGAAAGTGCGCAAAACGTCGAGATCGAGCAGTGGCAGCGGATGATTGAGCGGGGCGTTCATGGCAACCGACCTTCAATTTTTCTGATACAAAACATCACTCCATTTCGTTTGATTGAACATCAGATTGGGAGGATAGTCAACTCCATCGAATGAGGCAGCTGCCACAAGCAGCCATGAAACGACCCCGACACAGACCTGCATTCGACACGAAATGAAGTTGAAACAAACCCGACGTAACCAACGCGCTGTCTGGCACCCGCCAGCCACCAAAGGAGAAAGAAATGTCTATCCTGTCGTCTCTTGGTCGCATCGCGACCGAATTCAGCGCGGCACGCGCCCGCTACCAGACCGAGCGCGCCATCCGTTCCTTGCCGATCGAACTGCAGAAGGATATCGGCTGGCCTGAGGCTTCCGACACCAAGACCGGTACTCGCAATGGCATCGGATCCTGGGCTGGAGCAAAGTAGATCGTGTGTACTATGTGCTGAAGGCCTGCCGCGCGAACCGCCCGGCAGGCCTTCTTTATTTTATTTGTATACAAATGAGTTTTGGAGCCATGTCGCCAACGCATGACGCATATGAGAAAGCCGCATAGCAGCTCCTGTTTTCACTTAATGTCTTGTAAATGATCGTAAATTTTGAGCACCTTGCCCAAATCTGTCGCAATCGATGTCGCATTTCATATCAAGCGGTTCGCTTTTGCGATTTAGTTTCTGCTTACACAAGCCTATATCAGCGCCAGCAAACGAGCTGCCCCACTCCATCAAGCGAAGGCGACCCGTCTGAGCAACCGAATGGAGATGATTATGAAGCTTTTTGCCCGCCTCTTTGCCCGCCGCGAAATGAACCTGACCACCGCTCTCGAGCGTCAGCGTCTCGCCAACACCATGCCCGGCCAGACTGGCGCCATGAATGCGGCGCGCCTCGGCTTCGTCGCCTGAAGATTTTCCAGGCAGCGCATCCCTGCCGCTGCTTTAAAACTGCAACGCCGCCTGCCTCCAGCCAGAGCGGCGTTTTTGTTCTGCGCACAGGCTGTACGCTGCCTGTCCCTTGAACAGTTCGTGCCACTTCCGGGCCCCGCTGCACGCCGATTGCCCATTTGCGACCCATGTCGCAAATTTAATCTTGTCGTAGCGGCGTAGCCGATTGA
Organism: Mesorhizobium sp. Primo-A; assembly: GCF_003997175.1. NCBI lineage: Bacteria > Pseudomonadati > Pseudomonadota > Alphaproteobacteria > Hyphomicrobiales > Phyllobacteriaceae > Mesorhizobium > Mesorhizobium sp. Primo-A. Next base: position 52,402 of record NZ_RZTG01000013.1, on the reverse strand, counting down.
CAGACATGGTTTTTCCTGATGTCGCTATGCTATTCGCGACATCCTGTTCGCGCCATGGCTGTGTGAGGTTCCCTTGAACGCCGTAAAGCATCCGATCAAGCGGTCGTTTGTATTCTTCCTTATTCCCGATTTCACCATGATCGCCTTTGCGACCGCGCTCGACCCGCTGCGCTCGGCCAATCGCATGCTCGGCTACGAGGCCTATCGATGGCGCCTCGCCAGCATCGACGGCAAGCCGGTGCGCGCCTCGAACGGAGTCGAGTGCGCGGTCAACACGTCGCTCGAGGATGAACGCAAGAAGATGGCAGGTCCCGATCGGCCGAACATGGCCATCGTCTGCAGCGGCATCAATGTCGAGCGCTACCAAAACAAGTCCGCCTTCGCCTGGCTGCGCGAGGAATACAATCGCGGCGTCGCCGTCGGCGGCCTGTGCACCGGCGCGCATATCCTCGCCGCCGCCGGCCTGTTGTCCAACAAGCGCTGCGCCATCCACTGGGAGAACCTGCCGGGCTTTTCCGAGGCGTTCCCGAAGGCCAATGTCTTTGCCGACCTCTTCGAGATCGACCAGAACATCTACACCTGCGCCGGTGGCACCGCCGCACTCGACATGATGCTGAAGCTGATCGGCGACGACTTTGACGAGAACCTCGTCAACCGCGTCTGCGAGCAGGTGCTGACCGACCGCGTGCGCAGCCCCACCGACCGCCAGCGCCTGCCGCTGCGCGCCCGCCTCGGCGTCCAGAACTCGAAAGTGCTGACCATCATCGAGTTGATGGAAGGCAATCTGTCGGAGCCGCTGTCACTGATCGAGATCGCCGATCATGTCGACCTGTCGCGCCGCCAGATCGAGCGGCTGTTCCGCACCGAGATGGGCCGCTCCCCCGCCCGCTATTATCTCGAAATCCGGCTCGACCGCGCTCGGCACCTGCTGATCCAGTCCTCGATGCCAGTGGTCGAGGTGGCGGTCGCCTGCGGCTTCGTCTCGGCCTCGCATTTCTCCAAATGCTACCGCGAACTCTACGCCCGCTCGCCGCAGCAGGAGCGCGTCGACCGCAAGCAGCTGCTGGCCGCCTGAGCAGAGGTGTCACGTGAGGCGGCTCTGGACGCCCCGAAACGTGATCTTCCTCGCCTCAAGCGTCTGTTGAGCGAGCCAAGTATCTTTCCAGATGATCAGGCTGTGTCGGTCTGACTACGCCTGCGCCGTGCGCATCGCCTCGACCCGAATATCCTCGGTCAGCCGCGCTTTCAGCGCCGAGAATTCCGGGCTGGTCTTCAGCGTGTAATGGCGCGGATGCGGCAGGTCGATGGCGACATCCGACTTGATGCGGCCAGGCCGCGCCGTCATCACGATGACGCGCGAGGCCATGAAGATCGCCTCCTCGATGTCATGGGTGACGAACAGCACCGTCTTTTGGCGCCGTTCCCAGATGCCGAGCAGCAGTTCCTGCATCAGACCGCGCGTCTGGTTGTCGAGCGCGCCGAACGGCTCATCCAGCAACAGGATCTCCGGATCGTTAGCCAGCGCCCGGGCGATCGCCGTGCGCTGCTGCATGCCGCCGGAGAGCTGCTTCGGCCAATGGTTCTCGAACCCTTTCAGGCCGACGAGATTGACGTAGGAAGCGACGACCCCGTCCCGCTCCTTTTCGGGCATTCCGCGTTCGCGCAAGCCGAAAGCGATGTTCTGCGCCACAGTCAGCCAGGGAAACAGCGTGTAGGACTGAAAGACCATGCCGCGATCCGGCCCCGGCCGGGTCACCGCCTTGCCGTCGAGCAGCACACGGCCCTCGCTCGATGCTTCCAGGCCCGCGACAATCCTGAGCAGTGTCGACTTCCCGCAGCCGGACGGCCCCAGAATAGTGATGAAGTCGTTGGCGGCGACCGCCAGGTCGATCGGCATCAGCGCCTTGACCGGCTGACCGCCGCGCACGCCGGCAAAGGTGCGCGAAACGCCCTCGATGAGAAGCTTGTTCACGCCAGGCTCCACGGAAAGAGCCAGCGGTTGAAGGCCTTGAAGGCGAAGTCGGACAACAGCCCGATCAGTCCGATGACGATGATGCCGAAGATGATCTGACCCGTCGCCAGCCGCGACTGACTGTTGATGATCATGTAGCCGATGCCGGATGACGAGCCGATCAGTTCCGCGACGATGACATAGGTCCAGGCCCAGCCGAGCACCAGCCGCAGCGTCTCGGCGACCTCCGGCGCATTGGCCGGCATGATCACCCGGTTGACGATGCCGCTGTTGGTGGAACCCAGCGTGTAGGCGGCCTCGACCAGATCGCGTCGTGTGCCGCCAACTTTGACCGCGATGATGAGGACGATCTGGAACACCGAGCCGACGAAGATGACCAGCAGTTTTTCCAGCTCGCCGATGCCGGCCCACAAGATGAGCAGTGGGATGAATGCCGACGCAGGCAAGTAGCGGGCGAAGGAGACAAAAGGCTCCAGAAACGCCTCCACCGGCTTCCAGGCGCCCATCGCGATGCCAAGCGGTACCGCGACGACCGAGGCAAGCAGGAAGCCGCCGAAGACGCGCCAGATGGTGATCAGAACGTCGAGCCAAAAACGGTCTTCGACCAAAAGCCGCCAGCCATCCCGCAGCATCGACAGCGGATCGGCGAGGAAGATGCGGTTGACGTGGCCGCCTAGCGTGATCCAAGCCCAGAAGGCCACGAAAAGCACGAAGAAGGAAATGCCGAGCACGGTTCGGATGCCCGGCGAGACTGGATGCAAGGGGCGCATCGTCAAATCGTCGCCATTTTCAAATGGTCCCCATGCTCAAATCGCGCTTTGTCCAAGAGAAGGCGGCAGCGCCAGGCGCCGCCGCTTGATGGTCAAAGGCCGAACGATCAGTTCGAAACCGGGCTGGTGTCAGCCAACGTGGTGACGTCGGGCGCTTCCTTGATCAGTCCCATCTGCAGCAGCAGTTCGCCAGCGGTCTTGGAAAAGTCCTGGAATTCCTTGGTGAAGAACTGTTTGTTCTCCGCCCGGTCGGCCCATTTCAGGTATTTCGCCGAATCCTCGAATTCCTTGGCCGACTGTTTCACGTCGGCACCCATGGTCTCGTAGGATTTCTGCGGATCGCTCTTGATCAGGTCGAGTGCATCAAAATAGCTGTCGGCCAGCGCCTTGGCGGCATCCGGATTGGTTTTCAGGAATTCGGGTGTGCAGCCCACCGTGTCGAGCACCATCGGGTAGTCGAGCGTCGTCGCCAGGATATGGCCCTGGTCCGACTTGTCGCGCACCGCCGAGATGAACGGCTCGTAGGTGACGGCGGCGTCGTTCTGCCCGGCGAGGAAAGCTTGCGCCGCCGCATCAGGCTCCAGATTGACGACGGTGACGTCCTTCGTCGACATGCCGTTCTTGTTCAGCACCCAGGCGAGCATGAAATAGGGCGACGTGCCCGGCGCCGATGACGCGACGTTCTTGCCCTTGAGATCGGCGACGGTCTTGATGTTGTTGCGGGCGACGATGCCGTCGGCGCCGTAGGATTTGTCGAGCTGGAAGATCTGCTTGGTGGTGACGCCGCTGGCGTTCCACACCAGCCAGGTCTCCACCGTGGTGGCCGCGCATTGCAGGTCGCCGCTGGCGATGGCGAGCGGCCGGCTCGCTTGCGGCACCTTTTTCAGGGTCACGTCGAGTCCGTGTTTCTCGAAGATGCCCGCCTGCTTCGCAAGCGTCAGCGGCGCGAAGCCTGTCCAGCCGCTGATGCCGATAGTGACCGAGGTGGCAGCCATCGCCGGTGCCGACAGGCCGGCGGCAAGTGTCAGAGTTGCGGTAAGAACGGCGATCCTGTTCATGTCGGTTCCCCTTTTGTTTTTGCTGGGGAATTGTCTCACAGACGCCAATCGGCTTGTCAATGAACAGCTTGGTGAGGCAACCGGCAGGCCCGGCTCTGCTGTCGGCCAATGGCTACCACCGCCAGAAATCCATCGTGGCTAATCCAAAATGGCCTCAATAATCGTCGCAGGTGCACTCCGCCGACGATATACGGTCATTCCAGTCGCTGCCGCCGAAATCGCGGATCCGGCGCCGGATCTCGATCGAGCGGCCACCCATCCGGGAGTCCTCATAGGCAATGAGTGTGCAACCCCGGCGCACAATCACCGACGACACACGGTCGTTCCAGAACTGGCCGCCGCGAAAGTTCACGGAATCGTCGGGGCCCATACCGATGGACCGACCGCGAAAATTCGCGTGCTCGAACATCATGCAGGCGGGCTCATCATTGTATTGGGCGCTGGCGGCGTCGGCAAAAAGTACGGACGCGACAGCAGTCAGGATGGCTAGACGTTTCATCTGATGTTTCCTCGGTTTTTGCCGCGGCCCCTCCGACTGGATAGCGCGGTCCGGCCAATTTGCCAATGCTTCGGTCGCCTAGCGGCTGTCAAACATCCAGCTGCGGTTGCGCCACATTTTCTCGCCGACCAGGCAGTCGGTGGCGGGCTTGTCCTGCGCCAATACCACCGGCGGATGCGTGGCTTCTTCTGCCGCCCATTGCGGCGAGGCCGGGCCGGCGAGTTCCAGCACCAGCTTGCGACGGATGGCTTCGGGAAACTGCGTCCAGTCATTGACCGGAATCATGAAGGCTCCGGGTCCGCCGATGACGCAGTCGCTGTAGTAGCGATCGAGATTGCTGACTTCGTAGGCGCCGGAAAAACCGCCTCGCGTCATCAGCGGCAGGCCGTTGATGACGATGCCTTGCTTGATCAGATCGTCGCGGGTCAGGTTGACCGGCGCGCCTTGATTGTTGGGGCCATCGCCCGAAATGTCGATGACCCGCTTCGTGCCCTGGTAGCCGCTTTCGGCGAACAGGTCATTGCCGAACTCCAGCGCTCCGGAGATCGAGGTGCGCCGCGCGCTGTTGGGCGGCTGAGCGGATAGTTGCGCAACCACCCGCTCGGCGTCGGTGCGGCTGGCGATCACCGTCCACGGCACGATGACGCGCTGCCAGTTGGTGCCGGCCCATTCGACATAGGTGACGGCGATCTTGCCATAAGCGCCATCGGCAATGGCCTGCAGCACATTGTCGTGCGTCAGTGCCGCGGCGTAGCCGTGACGCTGGATCTCGAGTTCGTCCGGAGACATCGACAGCGAGACATCGACGGCCAGCACCAGCTCGACATCGACGGGCTCGTCAGCTTGGGCCGCGGGCGTCAACCAGAGCGTCAGTGCGAACGCGGCGCAGCCTGAAAGGAAATGTCTTGCGCAGGCAAAAGCAGACATGCCGCGAAGGTAAGCGAAAACCGTCGGCTTAAAAAGAGAAAAGCCCGGCCGATGGCCAGGCTTTTGCCTTCATGCCCTTTGCGCCGGCTAGCAATCAGCTGCGCGGCTTCAAATTCTCCGGATCGTAGAGCGGCTTGTAGCCGACAGCCGCCACTTCGACCGGATATGTCTCACCGAAATACTCGATCGTGAGCTTGCGGCCTTCCTGGGCGTACGCCCACGGCAGATAGGCAAGACCGATATTCTTGCCGATGGTCGGGCCATAGGCCATCGAGGTGGTGAAGGACCGCCGGCCGAGTTCGTCGACCAGCGTCTCGCCGGTCTTCGGATCCATCACCGGCATGGTGCCGACGGGATAGCGGGCAACGCCTTTGGAATCGACATTCTCGGTCATCACCAGCGTGCACAGCATGGCCGGCTGGTGCTCGCGGGCGCGGTATTCGACGTGCTTCGCCTTGCCGCAGAAATCGTTCTCCTTGACCTTTGGACGAGCGAGATCCGCTTCGAGCAGATTGTACTCGGTCAGAAGGTCGGCGTTCTGCAGGCGCAGGCTCTTTTCCATGCGGCGCGTGTTGGCATAGGTCTCCACGCCGAAAGGCATCACGCCGGTCGAGCGCAGCGCGTCCCACACAGCGAGACCGTCCTCGTAGCGCATATGCAGTTCCCAGCCCTGCTCGCCGACATAGGAGATGCGGAAAGCGGTGACGTCCTTGCCGCCGATCCGGACCGGCTTGATCGCCGCGAATGGGAAGTTCTCAACAGAGAGCCCGTCCGGGTTTTCGACCACCTTCTGCAAGGTCGCCCGGGCGTTCGGTCCCCAGATGCCGATGGTGACGAACTTCTCGGTCACGTCGGTGATGGTGACGTCGAAACCTTTGTCCTGTGCCGTGCGGCGCATGTACTGGAAATCGCGCGGGCCAGCATCCGCGCCGTCGATCAAACGACAGCGGTCGGCCATGCGAATAACGGTAAAGTCGGCCCGCACCATGCCTTCCTCGTCGAGGAAGTGGGTGTAGATGCCCTTGCCGATGTTGTTGTCGCCGCCAATCTTGGCTGCGCACAACCATTCCAGCAGCGCGACATGGTCTGGACCTTCGATGTCGTACATGGCGAAATGCGACAGGTTGACGATGCCGCAATCCTCGCTCATGGCGAGATGTTCGGCATTGGAGACGCGCCAGAAATGGCGGTTGTCCCATTCGTTCTCACGCACCGGCACCCGGTTGCCGTATTTCTCCAGGAGATGCTCGTTGGCGGCATAGCCGTGGGCGCGCTCCCAGCCGCCGAGTTCCATGAAATAGCCGCCGAGTTCCTTCTCGCGTTCCCAGAACGGCGAGCGCCGGATATTGCGGGCCTTGGAGAACGGCTCGCGCGGATGCACCGCCGGATTGTAGACCTTCATCGCCGTCTCGGTGCAGCGGTCCCAGATGAACTGCTCCTTGGTCTGGTGCGGATAGAACCGTGCATAGTCGATGGCATGGTGATCGATTGCGGTGCGGCCGTCGGTCATCCAGTCGGCGATCAGCTTGCCCATGCCGGGACCATCCTTGACCCAGATGGCAACGGCATACCACAGACCCCGCACCTTCTGGCTTTCGCCCATCGACGGGCCGCCGTCCGCGGTTACCTGGAGAAGTCCATTGAACGAATGGCTCTCATTATAGCCGAGTTCGCCGAGGATCGGCGTCAGTTCCATGGCGCGTTCGAGCGGCGCCAGGATCTGTTCCATGTCGAGATCGCGTTGCGACGGCGAAAGCCGCGCCTGGTCCTTCTCCAGCAGGTCGCGCGGGTGGCAAAGGCGCGGATTGGTCTCTTCGTAATAACCCCATTCGATCTGCCCGCCCTCGGCGGTCTTGGGATCACCGGTGTCGCGCATATAGGCCGAGTTGCCCTGGTCGCGCAGCAGCGGCCAGCCGATCTCCTTGCCGGTGCCGGCGAACTCGTTGTAGGGGCCGAAGAAGGTCAGCGGATGGTCGATCGGCATGACCGGCAGGTCTTCGCCGACCATTTCCGCTATCAGCCGGCCCCAAATCCCGGCGCAGACGACGACATAGTCGGCCTCGATGGTGCCGCGGTCCGTTACCACGCCTGATATGCGGCCGTCCTTGACGACCAGCGACCGGGCCGATGTGTTGGCGAAGGATTTGAGCTTGCCCGACGCTTCCGCCTGGTCGACCAGCTTGCCGGCGACCGTCTGCGAACGCGGGATGACCAGACCGGCATCGGGATCCCAAAGACCACCTTGAACAATCGCTTCTTCGATGAGCGGAAATTTTTCCTTGATCTCGGCCGGCTCGATCAGGCGCGCGCGCGTGCCAAACGCCTTGGCCGAGGCGATCTTGCGCTTGATTTCTTCCATTCGGCTGTCGTCGCCGACACGCGCGACCTCGAGGCCGCCGATACGCGCGTAATGACCCATCTTCTCGTAGAAATCGATGGAGTAGAGCGTCGTCCAGCACGACAGGAAATCGTGGCTGGTGGTGTAGCAGAAGTCGGAGGCGTGCGCCGTCGAGCCGATATCGGTCGGGATACCTGATTTGTCGATGCCGACAATGTCATCCCAGCCGCGTTCGATCAGGTGATGGGCGATCGATGCGCCGACAATACCGCCCAGGCCGACGATGACGACCCTCGCCTTTTTCGGAAACTCTGCCATTGCCCGCGACTCCAAAGTGATAAAGCGGGCGGACTATAGGGCGGAGCAGCAGCACGATTGAAGCCTGTTTGCGACATTGGCAAAAAGCCGAGCGACCAGACGGCAGAATGCTTCACACCGGGCGCCTGGGGCGGTTCGCTTTCCGGTAGGCTAACTCAGGCGAAGGCCCAGATGTCCTCGGCCTGGAAACCGACCTGATAGCTACGCATCGAGATCAGCATTATTATAAAAGATCTTACTTATATACTTCGATGAAAGATAAATCTGTAAGTATATTAATTGTTGCAATCGTTATGAGATATGGCATACTAATAACTTAACGAATTAGAGCGCATGCTGGGCGGGAAAACGCGTGCTCAAAGGTCGATTTTCAATTGCGCTCCTCTTGGCTTTGGTCACCTGCGGGCACTCGCAATCCGCATCACTCGACACTGGAGACGAACGTTTTCTCTGGCTCACCTCTTCGTCGATCGATCGCGTTGCCGTGACATACTCGCAGGGAACGCTCTATGTCCCCTCAGATCTATTTCGGGAACGAAATCCGAAGGCAACCATGGATATCAAGCAAGTCGCGCTACGACTGAGCTATCCTGAACTGAAAGCTGGCCGCGGGCCAAACCCCCAGATCCGGGGGGAGGAGGATCTGCTGCCGCTTTCGGACGCACTCGGAGTGGCGGCCTCCGTTCCAGGCGGCCCACTAAAAATTCATATTCCGCAAAACCTCCTGCTTCCAATTATAAATGACCTCGATGCTGGTATTAAATTCGCCTCGTTTCGCGTAAAGGATAATGCTAAGGGGTATCTCTCTCACAATATCTACTATATTTCCGCGCCGGATCCTATGTACATTATGTGCACTGGATATTCTTCTGTATCATCGTGCATGATGAGCTTTGATAGGGCTGGATTGCGCTGGATGATCATGGCGCCTCGTAAATATCTTCGAGAGGACGTCTCTAGGTTTCACAAACGTCTTTCGGCGCTGATTGATTCATTTTCTGAAAAATAGGAGCGTATCATGCCAACTTCACAGCAGATAAACGATATTAACTCTGCATATGCGCTTACCATCTCGACGGGTGACGCGTCTCATTACTACGATGCGCTTTCCGCCGCTGGCATCTACTATGGAAGCATGGCACATGGTGTCGTGAACGCCGACTCGTTAATCGGAATTGTTGCTAACAACTATGCCAAGAACAAAATAGATGGCGATTTCGCGTCAGGACTCTTTGACCAACGTCGCGATGCGCTCATGCTGGAACTCGCTACGCGTGACTACGCTCTTCGGTCAACACAAACTGATTGGAACCTTACGGGGCGGCAAATTTCCGACTATCATGATGCAGCATACCAAACTGTTTTCCCCGAGCTCTCAGGCGCGGCGGAAGGGTGGACACCCTACTACGAGGTTCGAGCTCTCAACGACTATGATTTCTGGCTGGTCACGTCGAGTGCGGATCTGTCTCAGTATCTATCCTACTTTAGAATGAATATTCCGCTGACAGTCGGCGATGCTACGGCGAAAAACTATGCGCTCCAATGGTTCCAGGATATGGATCCATTTGTGTTTAATCTATCTCAGATGAAATTTATTATCGGGGACGATGTTCTCGCCAAAAGCTTGCTCCAGTGGGCCGCTACCCATACGGGATTCTTGGATAGCAAGCAGTCATATCTGTTCGAGCAAAAACCGTATGCCCCAGCTAACGACACCGATGCGTCTGGTTTCCTTGGCAGGTTCATTCATGGTCTCCTGATTGAGGAGGCGGTTTCAGGAACCTCAAATATCCTGCATGCCAGCACTGACTACAAGGAGATATCGTTCGACCGGAGCGATCTCCCCACAACTCCCCATGGGACTGAGTTCGATCACGTGATCAACCAGACCATCGGCACCGCAAACGAGTTGACTCTTGCAGGGTACAATTCCGAGTGGATGCAATCGGATTCCTACAAACTGTCGAACCCTTACTATTGGGGGCTCGACCCGCATAACATCGTCAATATCAACGGCGCCACCTTCATAGCCGGAAATGCGGCAACATCGGCGAACAAGGATGGAAATCTGGTTGTCCTGCAGGGTGACGTTACCAGCTTCACCTTGAACAGCACCTCTCAGTTTATTCTTGTTGGGAATGAAAAGGACAACGAGATAACCTTGGTCAATCCGGATCAGGGATTTGTCTTTTCTGGCGCTGGAAATGACCACATCATAGTCTCGGGTGTTGCAGACAACAGCTGGGGTATAATCCTGCCGGTCATGATTGATACGGGCAGCGGGAACGACACGATCGAGTTCCAGGATTCGAGTCACTTTTTTGTCGGCTATGTCATGACGCCCGATGGCGGGCATGACGTCGCTGTTGGAAATCTAGAGAAGTATTGGCCATCAGATCCCGCTTCAGACTATTCTGCTCCCTTGAATAATTTCCTATTGTCTGGATTAAGCCTCACCGATCTGGATCTAGAGAAGACATTGGTCGCGCAGCGTACAACAACGATACATGCAAGTGAGCAATGGTATGAGATAGACTATGTTACGAACTGGTGGGATGTAAAATATACCCTCAGCGGCAATGACGGAGCCACTTCAATCGAAATTGGTACATATTCATTTAGCTCCAACAAGGCCTACTACATCAGTACCGATGTGCTTTATGGAGACTACACGGTAGACTTTGGTATGTCTTCAGAATGGACAGGGTCGGCGCATGTTATTAACGGGTACTTCGGCAGATCGCAGGTTTTTAATTCATTCTCGTTGGCTTATTTGGACGAAAATGACAACGCGCACAGCGTGGCAATGAACACCGTGTTTGATATGGGATTCGACCCAGCATGGCTTGTTGCCGCTTGAAGTATGTCTTGGGTGAGTCACCTCGGTCTGGATCAGTGGCAGTAACAAGCAATATGCTTGAGCTATGCATAGGATTTTGTGCTGAAGTAGGTGGAACGAGATCTCCATGACCCGATCCCCCGAGAAGATAGGTTCTGGGGGATTTGAAAGGTCACTTGTTGCGGCGAACAAGGCGGTAATCCTCGCAACAGCGGTGATAAGCGGCGTCATAAACGTATTGGCGCTAACTGCCCCCTTGTTCATGTTGCAGGTTTATGACCGTGTGCTTGCCAGCCACAGCGTCCCAACACTGGTCGGCCTCGGGATGCTTGCGTTCGGCCTATATGCCTTTCAATGCGGCCTTGACATCATTCGTGCCCGCGTTCTTCTACGCGTCGGTGAGCGGTTCGATCACCAGCTTTCCGGGCGCGTTCACGACGCAGTCGTCCGCCTTCCACTCGAAACTCGCATGCCCAGCGACGGATTGCAGCCGCTGCGCGATCTCGACAATGTACGCAATTTTCTCTCCGGACCCGGTCCGACCGCGTTTTTCGATTTACCTTGGATGCCCTTTTATCTCGGCCTGTGTTTTCTACTTCATTTCTGGCTTGGTATGACAGCAATGGTCGGCGCGATCTTGTTGGTCTCGCTTACCGTTATTACCGATGCGTCTTCCCGCAACCCAACTCGAGAGGCACTCCGGCATAACACGGTGCGCAATGCCTTGCTGGACGCGTCCCGTCGCAATGCCGAAGCTATACGTGCGATGGGGCTTAGCAATCGCATGACCGCGCGCTGGCGCCTTGCAAATTCGGACTACCTTGCGGCAAATCGCAGGGCCAGCGATGTTGTTAGCGGCCTAGGGGGCGTTGCAAAAACACTTCGTTTGGTTCTCCAGTCCGCAATCCTGGCAGTGGGTGCATGGCTCGCTATCGAGCAGCAGGTCACACCGGGGGTGATGATTGCCAGTTCCATCATAATGGGCCGCGCACTAGCGCCCGTCGAATTGGCAATCGGAAGTTGGAAAGTGTTCCTGATGGCGAGACAGAGTTGGATCCGCCTCAGGGATTTGCTGCTGATGATGCCTGAAGAGACAACTGTCTTGGCCCTGCCCAAACCGCAATGCGAACTGCGTGCCGCAGGCATCACCGTCGTTCCCCCTGGTGAGACGAAGCCGACGGTCTTCGCAGCAAACTTCGTCATGCGCGCGGGGAGCGCGCTCGGCATTATTGGCCCTAGCGGTGCGGGGAAGTCGACGCTTGCCCGCGCTCTCGTTGGCGCCTGGACCCCGGCGAGCGGCAAAGTGCGTATTGACGACGCGTCACTCGACCAGTGGGATCAGGAGGCAATCGGTCGCCACATCGGCTACCTGCCACAGGGGGGCGAACTTTTCGATGGCACGATCGCAGAGAACATCGCCCGCTTCGAATCCGACGCGAAGCCGGAGACAATTGTATCAGCCGCGATGGCGGCTGGCGTTCATGAGCTTATCCTGCAGTTTGATAAAGGATATGAAGCCCGCATTGGAGAAGCCGGATCATCCCTTTCGGCAGGGCAACGCCAGCGGATCGGCCTTGCCAGGGCACTCTACGCCGATCCGTTCCTCGTCGTGCTCGATGAACCCAATGCGAATCTTGACGCCGATGGCGAAGCTGCTGTTGTGAAGGCAATCGCGGCCGTGAGGGAACGCAAGGGGATCGCAATAGTTATAGCGCATCGACCGAGCGCGCTAGCTGCAGTCGATTTCGTTCTCATGATGGAGGCCGGTCGGGTCAAAGCCTTCGGACCACGCGACGAAGTTCTTTCGAAAATATCAAAGGTCCCTTCTCCGAATCCTACCATGGCTGGATATCCGGGCTTTTCTGTATCGGCCAGGATGCTCGCGCCCTTCAAGATGGTCGCAGATCCGAACGAGTCAAAGCCGGAGGTCGCTGAAATCTTGATGGAGGGATCCGATGCCAAACGTTGAGGCCGAATTGGTTTCAAGATCTATCCGGCGGCACCTCTTCATTGGCGGCACTTCCTGCCTTTTCTTGGTGGGAGGCATAGGCGGGTGGGCGGCCGCAACCAATCTCTCTGGTGCAGTCGTGGCTTCCGGCACCTTTGTCGTCGATAGCTATGTCAAGAAAATCCAACATTTGACTGGAGGCGTTATCAGCGAGATTCTCATCAAGGAGGGGCAGAAGATTGCTGCCGGAGATGTACTTGTGCGCCTCGATGCAACGCAAGCGCGGGCAAACCTTGGAATCGTCACCAAGAGGCTGGACGAATTGACTGCACGGCTCGCTAGACTTGAGGCCGAGCGCGACGACGAAGACCAGATTGCGTTTCCAGGAACTTTACTTTCCCGGCTTGACAACACCGATATCGCCGCAGCCGTTCAGAGTGAGCGTCGACTGTTTGAGTTCAGGAAGGAAGACCGAGCGGGGAAGAAGTCCCAGTTGCGCGAAAGAATTAAGCAGTTCGCGCATGAGATCGATGGCCTGAAGTCTCGCGAAACAGCCTTTGATCGTGGGCTCTCTGTGCTTGATGCCGAGATCGCCTCGCTTCAAGTGCTCCGGGCAAAGGGCATTGTTTCTGTGTTGCGATTGAACGACCTGGAGCGAGAGGCGGCGACCCTCGGCGGTGATCGAGGCGAGGCGATGGCCGGCCAGGCTCAAGCAGCAGGCCGAATATCGGAAGCTAGACTGCAGATCCTGCAGATCGACTCCGACCTGAAAACTGAAGTGAGCGCCGAACTTCGTGAAGTGCAAGGTCAGATCGGAGAATATATCGAGCGAAAGATCGCGGCCGAGGATCAACTCAAGCGAATCGACATCATCGCTCCACAGGCTGGCATCGTGCACCAACTGGCATTTCACACTGTCGGCGGCGTCATTTCGCCAGGGGATGTGATTATGTCGATCGTTCCCGATAGCGGCGGGCTCGCGCTGGATGCCCAGATCGCACCGCGCGACATCGACCAGATTGAGCTTGGGCAGAAGGCAGTGCTACGCCTCTCGGCATTCAATCAGCGTACCACGCCAGAACTCAATGGGACGGTTGTCCGTATTGCAGCTGACCTGACGACTAACGAGCGCTCAGGATCTTCCTACTATCAGGTGCGCTTCGTGGTAGCGCCCGAAGAACTGGCGCGGCTAGACGGACTCATTGTTCTTCCGGGAATGCCCGTTGAGGCCTTTATCAAGACCCACGAACGGTCTGCGTTTTCATATTTCGTGAAGCCGCTTTCCGATCAGATCAGTCGTGCGTTCAGAGAGGACTAGGCCACGTCTTTGTAGCAATGGAGGGGGTCGTCTGCTCTATCTTCCTTCACACGAAGGCCCAGATGTCCTCGGCCTGGAAACCGACCTGATAGCCTGATGTCTTCAGCTTGACCACGACCTGGCCGATCTCGGCGGCCGGCAGCGCGCCGACCTCGACCTTGATCATGCCGGGACGGTAGCGCTTGAGGTCGAGTTGTTCGAAGACGATCCAGTCGGCGCCCTCGCAATCGACGAGGAAGGCGTCGATATGGGTGATGCCGTTGCGGTCGAGCAGCGTCAGCAAGGTCTCGGATGGCACCTCGATGTCCCTGAGATGCGGCGCGAACTTGTTGAAGTTGGCGTCGGCCTCGCCCCAGGCATTCTTGCCCGACATCAGATTGGTGTCGGTGACCGACGAACAGCCGATGAATTCGATGGGCAGCGTGCCGGCCTCGAGCGCGGCGGCATCGAAAGTGTGGACGGTGATCGTGCCCTTTGTCTTCGTCACCGCCACCGGCTCGATGATGAAGCGGCTGATGTCGGGGTAGTTGGCGCGCAGCCGTTTCTGATTGTAGGGGATCGGCTCGACCAGCATCGCGCGTGCACCGGGAATCCTGTGCAGCCACGGCGTCACATCGTCGAAGAGCGCGCCGTCGCAGGCGCCGACATTGACCATCTGGAACGGCCGCCCCGCCCCACCAAACCGCGCCTTCAGCGCTGCCTTGGCCAGGAATTTCGTGCCGCGCAGCGACGGCCCGCGATCGAGAACGCCACTGGGAAGACCGAGCGACAGGGCAACGCGCGCCAGGCTGGATAGCGAACTCATGACTTGTCTCCGGGAATGATTTGCATGGCAGCGCGATTCTGGCCGCGAGCCACGGCCGCCCACAACGCCATGAACGGCGTCGCCAGCAGCAGGAATGGCGGGATCAGATGCGGGAAATAGATGCGCGTGTCGTGGATCGGGAAGACGGTGAACTTCGCCAGCGCGCCGAGCACCAGTGCCGCGAACAGGATGCCGGCGCGGCGGTCGAGGCGGAAGCCGGCGCGGTCGGCAGCAAACCAGCCGGCCAGTGCCAGCACCGACACGCCGACCCAGCTGTTCAGGCTGACGGCACGCAGCAGCGAGGTGGCAAATGCCCTGAGATAGGCAACGATGGAGAATGGCGGCTCGAACCCGTCCATATTGTAATGCTGCTCGATGCTGGAGAACCACAGATGCGGCCACCAGCCGGGATGATGCGCCCAGTGCGAGATGGCGAAATAGGCAACGAAGGAAGCGGCAAAGCCGGCCAGCGCGCCCCATGCCCTCTGCCGGAACGCAACCAGCAGCACAGCAAAAACAGCAAGGAAAACAATGTTGTCCGGGCGCACCATGAAGGCGAGGAAGAGCAGGATCGCCGTCGCCACCTCGCGGCCGCGGACATAGGCATAAAGCCCGCCCAGCAACAGCGCCGATGTGAGCAGATCCGGCGTTGAGGCGCGCGCCGCATCGCCGAAATCGGCCATGATCAGCACCGCGCCGACCACCGGCGCCAAGGCCAGTGCCCCCTCGGAGCGCAGCCACATCAGGGCGATCGCGCCGAACAGCAGCACGGAGAACACTGAGACCAGGCGCATCGCCTCGACCGGCGACATCACCGCGCTCATCGTCGACAGGATCTCGGCATAGAGGAACTTGATCCGGTACATGCCGAGCAATGAATGGAAGTCGGCGGCATTCTCCGCCATGTGGCTGCGGAAGCCGCCGCCATCGTCGGTCAGCGCCTTGTAGTCACCGGCCGACACGCCCGATTTGACAGTGTTGTAGGCATAGTCATGCAGCGCCTGTGCATCGGGATAGGTGCCTTCCTCCGCTATGGCGAGATAGGGCAGCATGTCCCAATTGGCGTCGGGCATCACCCACGCGGTGAACGCTGAAAAAAGAATGTAGAGCGCGAAGGCCGCGGCGCCGATCGGTGCCGCCAGCCGCGCATAAGTCCCCACGCCCCACGCCAGACCGGCCCCGGTGAGCCGGTCGAGTGGGTTCTGTGGAGCGGGCGACTTGGTCAGCATGTCTACTCAGCGAGTTTCGGTTTAACGGACCTGGCTTTTGACGAAATCCTTCACGATCGACACGATGCCGCGCGACAGCAGACTGTCGAAAGCATCGACGAAACGATCGACATGCTCACGCTGGCAGATCAGCGGCGGCTCCAGCCGGATGACGTTGCGGTTGTACTCGGTGAAGGCGACCAGCACGTCGTAATCGCGCAGCAGCAGCGCGCCGACGAAGCCCGACAGCGAGCCCTTCAGCTTGTCGTCGAGCACGCTGACGATCGGCCGCAGCACCATCGGCAAGGTCTGCGAGAAGTCGTGGAACTCCAGGCCGACCATAAAACCCTTGCCGCGCACATCCTTGATGATCTTCGGGTACTTTTCCCTGAGCGCCTGCAGGCGCTGCAGCAAATAGTCGCCGGTGACGGCGGCATTGTCGATCAGCCCCTCGTCGTAGAGCACGTTGAGCCCCTCGATCGCGGTGACGCAGGCCTCGCCCATGCCGCCGAAGGTCGCCATGGCATGGATCATCGCCGTTTTCGGCGTGCCATAGGCCTTCATGTAGACCTCGCGCCGCGCGATCATGGCTCCCACCGCCGCCTTGCCGGCGCCGAGCGACTTGGCCAGCGCGGTCACATCGGGAATGACGCCGTAATGCTCGAAGGCGTAGAAGCGGCCCGAACGGCCGTAGCCGCACTGCACTTCGTCGGCGACCCACAGCACGCCGTACTGATCGCACAGCGCGCGCAGCTTCTGCCAATATTCGGCCGGCGCCTGAATGATGCCGCCACCGCCCTGGATGGTCTCGAGCACGATGACCCCGACCTCCGGATCGGAGCGGAACAGGCGCTCGACCGCCTCGATGTCGGCGAACGGGATGCGGACCGTGTTTTCCGCCACCTTGAAGTCGGCGCGGTAAAGCTGGCCGTCTGTGATGCCCAGCACGCCCTTGGTCTTGCCGTGGAAGGAATTCTCGGCATAGACGATCTTCGGCCGCTTCGGACCGGCCGCGCGCTCGGCGAGCTTCACCGCCGCTTCCATCGCTTCCGAGCCGGACGAACCCAAAAATACCATGTCGAGATCGCCGGGCGAGCATTTGGCGATGTTGTGCGCAAGCGCTGCCGCATATTGCGACATGAAGGCGATGGCGATTTCCTGGCGCTTCTCCTCCTGGAATTTCTTGCGTGCTTCCAGGATGCGCGGATGATTGTGGCCAAAGGCCAGCGAACCGAAGCCGCCGAAGAAGTCGAGGATCTTGCGGCCGTTCTGGTCGATGTAGAACATGCCTTCGGCACGCTCGATCTTGATCTTGTGGAAGCCGAGCAGCTTCATGAAGTGGAACTGGCCGGGGTTGAGATGCGCCTTGAACAGGTCGGTCATGCGGGCGACATCCATCGCCTTGGCTTGTTCGACGCTGATCAAATCGGGCTTGGCGATGGTGACAGGCGACAGCGCCGGCGCGCTGACCATGGTGCGCAAATTGGTCTGTTCGGGCTTGGCCATGACGGTCATTTCAATCTCCTGTCTGCGCGCACGACCAGGATCGGGCGCAACGAAAGCTGTTTTTGCAAGCCGCTATTCGGCGGGCACATGTTTGGTGGCGACGGCGTGACCGGCTTTCTTTGCGCGGTACTCGCTGTAGGCGGCGATCAGCATGTCCTCGTCGCGATATTGCGGCACCCAGCCGAGCTGACGCCCGGCCTTGGACACGTCGAGCACGCAATCCTCGTCGGCGATCAGATACTGTTCCGGGTCCATGATCGGCATGTTCAAGAGGTCAAGCAGGTCCAGCGTGCGCTTGACCGCCCAGCCCGGTGTCGGGATCAGGATCGATTTCGAGCCGGCATGCCTGATCAGATCGCCGAGCAATTTCTTGACCGGCGGCGGATTGAGCGAACCGAGATTATAGGCCTCGTTTGGCACGCCGGCCTTCCAGGCCGCGCGCGCAGCCTCGGCGCAGTCGAACACCGAGATGAACTGATAAGGATTCCTGCCCGAACCGATCATCGGCACGGGAAGGTTCCAGTCGATCAGCTTGAACAGTTTTTCCAGAATGCCGAGCCGGCCGGGACCGATGATCAGGCGCGGGCGAAACAGCGAGATCGACATGCCGCGCTTGCGCCATTCGGCGGCGAGCTCCTCTGTCTTCTGCTTCGACCAGCCATATTCGCCCAGCGGCGCCACCGGGTGCTCCTCGGTCATCGGCTGCGTGACCGTGTGGCCGTAGATCATGTCGGTCGTGTAGTGGACGAGTTTTGACGCACCGGCTCCGTCCATGGCCTGCATGATGTGCTCGGTGCCATGGAAATTCACAGGGAAGAAGAAATCGTGCCGCTTGGCGCGCACCTGGATCGGCGATAGCATCTTGGCCGACAAATTGTAGACCATGTCGTCGGCCCTGAGCCCAACCGCGGTGACCGAGGTCGGGTCGGTGACGTCGCATTGGATAAAGCGGACGGTGCGGTAGTGCGGCAGGTCGCTCTTGACGATGTCGGCGACGACAACCTCTTCACCATCGGCCACAAGTTTCGGGGCAAGATGGCGGCCGACGAAACCGTCGCCGCCGAAAATCACATGTCTCATCGAACGATCTCGTTTGCTTGGATCTTGTCGGGCGTGATGGAAGCGGTCTGGTCCTCATGCCCTTGCTCACCCAAATCCCGCCCACTTTGCGCGATCAGCACCGTGCCGACGCAGATGAAGGCGATACCGGCGATCCGCCAGCCATTGAGGTCCTCGCGGAAGACGAAATAAGCGAAGATGGCGACGGCAACATAGGCGAGGCTGAGGAACGGGTAGGCGAAGGAGAGCTCGACCTTGGACAGCACATAGAGATGCGAGGCCATCGAGATGACGAAGGTACACAGGCCAAGGAACACCCAGGGGCTGAAGACGATCTGCAGCAGCTTGACGAGCGGATTGACGCCCTCGAACGAGATCGGTCCGAGCGACATCATGCCTTGCTTCAGCATCAGCTGCGCGGCGGCATTGGTCATGACGGTAAAGAGAATGAAGACGATGTATTTCATGTGTTCCAAGCCACCCCTTCGCGCTTCCTATTACAAACCCGCAAACATTTGGTGAAGTCCCAACAATATTTTGAGTAAATCTCGTTATTAATCATCAATTAACCAAGAATTATTCGAATTTTATCTATTCGGCTGCTTCGACCGCGCCTCGTCGCGCATCCAGTCTCTTCGCGGTGCGCGCCCAGGAATCAGACATGAAGGCGTGGTCGCGGAGCCCTTCCAGCCGCTGCCATTCGGGAAAGGACGAAGCGAAGATTTCGGCCCCCATGCGGGCGTCCTTGTACGGATTGACCGCGCCGCCGGCCTCGACCGTGATGCGGTCGAGTTCCCGCAGCAGTGTCAGCGTCGTGGCGCCCCTGTTGGGGAAATCCAGTGTCAGCGTGTAGCCGGGACGCGGAAACGACAGCAGCGCCGGCGAGCGGATGGAGCCGAAGCGTTTCAGCACCGTGAGGAACGAGCCCTGCCCGGCTTGCCTTGCAGCCGCCAGCAATGCCGGCACGGCCTCGCGCGCCGTCTCTTCCGGCACCACGCTCTGGTGCTGGAAGAGCCCTTTCGGCCCATAAAGCCGGTTCCAGTCGCGCACGCCGTCAAGTGGAAAGAAGAAGCCCTGATATCCGGCCTGGCGCGGCACCGTTGCTCGGCTCTTCCTCCACCTGTAGGCAGCGTTGAAGGCGGTCAGGAACGGCCGGTTGAGCACATTGAACGGCGGCTGCACCGGTACCGAGAAATTGCCGCCGACGCGCGAGGCGGCATGCGAGCCGTGCTCGGCGTGATTGCCCGACAGCAGCAGGCCACGACCGCTGTTGCGGCCGCCGGCCAACTGATCGATCCAGGCGACCGCATATTCGTTGGCCTGATCGGCCGCCTCGGCCAGGTCGAAGAATTCGCAGAGATCACGAAACGGCGTCGCCTTTTCGACGATGTCGAGGGAATGCACCCGCATCAGCCGGATCGAGGCCGACAGGATGAGGCCGGTCAGCCCCATGCCGCCGATCGTCGCCGCAAACAGCCGCGTATTGTCTGTCGCCGAGCAGCGGTGGGTCTTGCCGTCGGACCTGAGCAGCGTGAAGCTCTCGACATGGCAGCCGAAGGTGCCGCGCCGGTGATGGTTCTTGCCATGCACGTCATTGGCGATGGCCCCGCCGAGCGTGACGAATTGCGTGCCTGGCACAACGGCGGGGAAGAAGCCGTAGGGGGCGGCGTGGGCGATGATGTCGGACAACAGCACGCCGGCCTCCGCCTCGAGAACACCGGTTTCGGCGTTGAAGGCGTGGATCCGGTTCAGCGATCGCATATCGACGACCGCTCCGGCCCCGTTCTGGCAGGAATCGCCGTAGGAGCGGCCATTGCCATAGGCAAGCAGCGACGCCGGCTTGGCCTGACCGCCCTTCAGCAGCGCGATCGCCTCGTCGGCACCGATGGCGCGCGGCGCCGGCGGCGTGGCAAGGCCAAAGCTTGGGAAACGTCCGGCGGCCATGCCTACCAGCCCCCGATGACCAGCATCACCGCACCGATCAGCACCACGATCTGGCTGCGCCAGTCGCGGATGATGAAGACGACCGGATCGTCATGCATCTCGTTGCGGCGCGCCAGGATCCAGACGCGCATGGTAAGATAAAGCACGATCGGCGCCAGCGGCCAGATCAGCCATGGATGCGGATAGAGTTCCCGCACCGCGACACTGTCCATGTAGAGCGCCAGCACCAGCGCCGAGGAGAAGGCCGAGGCCATGCCGGCCTGGGCGACGATCTCCTGGTCTTCGGTGCGATAGCCGCGACCGGCAATGCGCTCGCCGGGCGGAATGGCGGTGGTGCGCAGTTCGACGAAGCGCTTCACCAGCGCCAGCGACAGGAAGAAGAAGATGGAGAAGGCCAGCAGCCAGAACGAGACGTCGACGCCGGTCGCCGCCGCACCGGCCAGGACGCGGATCGTGTAGAGGCCGGCGAGCGTCAGCACATCGACCAGCAGCATGCGCTTGAACGACAGCGAATAGGCGGTGGTGACGACCATGTAGCCGCCGAGCACAGCCATGAATTCGGGCGACAGGAACAGCCCGGTGCCGATGCCGATCGCCAGAAGCACCGCGATCGCCCCAAGTCCGAACGGGATCGACAGCGCGCCGCTGGCGAACGGCCTGTTGCGCTTGGTGAGGTGTTTGCGGTCGAGCGCGAGGTCGAAGAAATCATTGAGGATGTAGATGGCCGATGCCACCGCGCTGAACGAGACGAATGCCAGCAGGCATTCCCAGATCATGTCGGTGTTGAAATATTCATGCGAGAGCACCATCGGCACTGCGATCAGCGAATTCTTCAGCCACTGATGCACGCGCAGCATCTTGACGATGGTCCGCAAAGTGGGCTTCGGCGCCGACACCGTCTCGGCGCCATGTGCCGCCTGCCAGCGCGCGGCATGGCGGTCGGGCGCGACGACGATCGCGTTGCGTGCGGCATCGAAGACCTGGAGGTCATGGCGGCTGTTGCCGGCGTAGTCGAAACCGCCATCGCCATAGGCTGCGATCAGCGAGGCGCGCTTCCTGCCCGAGGTGAGATTGGCGAGACCATCGGTGGCCAGCACCTGGTCGAAAATGCCGAGATGGGCCGCGATGGCGTCGGCGAACTTGCGCGGCGTACCGGTCGCCAGCACGATCTTGCGGCCCTCGGCGTGCTCGGTCCGGAGGCGGCAAAGCAGCACCTCGCGATAGGGCAGCGATGCCGGATCGATGTCGATGCGCTGCGCGATCGCCTGCTTCAGCCGCGCCGGCCCGCCGGCGATCCAGAACGGTACGAGGAAGATATAGAGCGGGTTCTTCTTGAGAAGGATGAACAGCCCTTCCCACAACAGGTCGGTTGCGATCAGCGTGCCGTCGAGATCGACCGCAAGCGGTATTGCGTTCCTGTCCGATCGCGCATCCATGTCCGTCCTGCCCTGCCCGCGTAGAGTTGCGCGCCGCTTTTCGGCGTCTTGAGGCTGGTATAGCGGGCGATGGCGTAGCGAACGTTAAAACGCACGGTTGCAGACGGCTGCCATGGCGGTATTTCCGGTGTCATTGTTAAACAACCGCTACCGGAAACGATAAAAGGCCGGGCAAATGCCCGGCCTCTACAATCGTGACGCCAAGATTACTTGATGCGGGCGACACCGCCCGAGATCTCGACCGTTTCCGAACCGGTCAGGGCTTCGAGATCGCCATTGGGCAAGGTGACGAAGCAGCCGTTCGGGCAGAACTCAACCGTTTCGCCACCGGCCAGCGCAAGGTCGGTCTTGCTGCCGCCCTCCGTTACGACCAGCGTGCGGGTCTCGGCGTCCTTGTTGACCGCGCTCGCGGCATGGACCGAGCCGATGGCGGCGACCAGGGCGACTGCAGCGACGAGAGACTTCCACATGGTGCAATATCGGTGTTCCCACCGCCTCTGTTGCATTTGGCAAGGCATTTTCGCCTTTGCATGGAGCTTATATGAGATGGAAGCTGAACCGCAACTGAATGCCCCATTCATGCCGCAATCGATTCCGGGCAGGATTGAGGTCGACGGAGTCCGAGCCTAGTCCGGGTCCGGCTTCTTGGTTTTGCGAGACTTGACCAGTCGCTTCTTCTCCGCCTCGGCTTCGGCCCTTATCTGCTCCTGTTCGGCGAAGTCGGCCTCGATCTTGTCGTCGTCCGTCGGCCAGGCCTTGGGCTTGTGGGCCTCGACCACGGCGCGCGGCGTCGAGGGGATCTCGATGTGTTCGCTGCTGAATTTTTCGAGGACGGCAAAACGGATGTCGTTCTGCGCGATGTTGCCGTTCATCACGTCGGCCAGGAACACGCGGATTTCGAATTCCAGGGCGGCGGGGCCGAAATTGGAAAACAGCACGAAGGGTTCGGGGTTCTTCAGCACCATCGGGTGGCTGCGGGCGATCTCCAGCAGGACGGCATGAACCTGCTTGACGTCGCTGCCATAGGCGACGCCGACCTTGATGTCGACGCGGCCGAGCTTGTTGCGGTGCGTCCAGTTGCCGACGGCGTTGTTGATCAGGTTCGAATTGGGCAGGATCACCGATTGCCGCTGGAAGGTTTCGATCTCGGTGGCGCGCACGCTGATCTTCTTGACCGTGCCGCTGACGTCGCCGGCAACGATCCAGTCGCCCACCTTGAACGGCCGCTCGGCCAGAAGGATCAGGCCGGAAACGAAATTGGACACCACGTTCTGCAGGCCAAAGCCGATACCGAGGGAAAGAGCGCCGGCGACCAGTGCCAGGCTGGACAGGTCGATGCCCGCCGCCGAGATGCCGACCAGTGCCGCCAGCGCGACGCCGGCATAGCCGACCGCCAGCCTGATCGAGTTGCGCACGCCGGTATCGACCTTGCCACGCGCCATGACCGAGCCGTCGAGCCAGCCCTGGAACCACCGCGTCAGGAAATAGCCTATGACGAAGACGACGATGCCGGAGAGGATGCCGGTGACCGAGATCGTCACCGAGCCGATGTTGATCCCGGTTGCGAGCTTGTAGGCCCAAGCCTGGATATCGCCGGGCTGGAAACCCCACATCAGCAGGATCAGCGGCAGGAACACCAGCACGATCATCACATTGATGGCAACGCTGACGACAAGGCCGAGCTGGTCGAGGGCCGTATCCTCGTAGCTGGAATTGGCCGACAGCCAGCGCCCGACGGAGGTGTTGGCGAAAGCACCCTCCTCGCCGATCGCCTGCGCCGACAGGAAGCCGATATAGGCGGTGATCAAGGCTGTGCCGGTGACGACGACCTGCAGCGAAACGAACAGCGCAAGGCCGATATAGCCGAGCAAGGCGGCTATGATGGTGAATAGGCCAAGGCCCAGCGACAGGTAGCGCAGCCATGCCGGCCAGGGCCGCCAGCTTCCGTCGCGCGCCTTGAACGGCCTCAGCATCGCCATCAGGATCAGGATGATGCCGACGATGATGGTGGCGACAAAACTGCGGGCGATGGTCAGCGACAGCGGCGAACCCATCTTGTCGTTGATCACCGACAGGAAGGTGTTGACGCTGATGACCACGGCCATGGCGGTGGCCAGGCGCACCAGCCAGCGCGCCGGCCCGGTTTCGACCGGGATCAGGCGCCAGTTCGGCAGCCGCGGTTCCAGCGCCGCATTGGTCAGCCGGTTGACGCAGAACACCACGCCGATGACGGTCGCCAGCGCGTTGAGGAAGAGCCCAATGTCGCCGCGCAACACATTGTAATAATTGAAAAAGAAAATCGTCGATCCAAGAAAGGCGGCAACCGCCAGCGTCGGCAGCAAGGTCGACCAGAAGGCCACCGAAAGGCGGCTGAGATAGGATGGGTCCTCATTGGTGGGGTCGGCTTCGAACACCCGCCCGAACAGACGCCTGCCGCCAACCAGCAGCACCAGCGCCAGCCCGAGCGCCACGAAGGTTGCCGCCAGGATCGCCTGGAACTTGAACTTGAAGGCAAAGCTCAACCAGGACGACACCGCCTTGTAGAGATTGCCGAACTCGTCGCGGGCGTCGGAAAACACCTGCGGGCTCAGCGCATCCGACAGCACGTAGCGCTTGGTCAAAAGATTGCGGAACAGCTCGCTGCGCATATTGCCGATCTTGTCGATCAGCCCGCTGATGCGGATCGACAGGTTCTGTGCGCTGGCAACGACCGCGTTGATCTCGGCCTTTTCCGATGCAAGCGCCTGACGCTCGCCCGTCACGATGTCGGGCTCCTGCGGCTGGCCCGCCGCCGGTGGAGGACCCAGCACCTCGATGCGATTGTTGATCTCGGTGAGCCGCGAGCGGAATACCAGCGCACTGGTGAGTGCCGCCCGCGACAGGTCCTCCAGCTGCAGACGGATCTCCACGAGTGAGGCATCGTCCTCACCGTCCTGCTGTATCTTCTTCTCGAGATCGTCCGTCTTGGCCGTTAGATCCTGGATGACCTTTTGCTGATCGGTGACCAAACCGGCCGAGCCCTGGCCGAGCGCTTGCGCCATCGCCTCAAACGAAAGCGGCGCCGAAACGACCAGCGTGAGTACCAGGATGAGACGAAGCAATCGGAAAAGCATGATTTGTTGGCGACTCATCGGCGGCAAAGGCAATTTGAAAGCCTGTCCTTGATAAAGACGGCCCTATCATGGGGCAAGCCGTCGTATCGCGAGCCCATCCGATCATTGGCCCCAACCGATCACTCACGCCGAGTGATCCCATCCCGGGCGTCGGCCAGTCGAAAGGCGATGGCGCAATATTGGCTTTGCGGATGCGGCCTGCTCTATAGTCTGCCGCATCGCCCGAACCGGATGACATCAATGGCAGAGTACTCGGCCTTTTCGCTGCTCGCGAACGCGCTCAAGGGAAACAAGGATTGGAAGCCGGCATGGCGCAAGCCTGACCCGAAGGCGTCCTATGACGTCATCATCATCGGTGGCGGCGGTCATGGGCTGGCGACCGCCTATTATCTTGCCAAGGAACACGGCATCACCAATGTCGCCGTTGTGGAAAAGGGCTGGCTCGGTTCCGGCAATGTCGGCCGCAACACCACGGCCGTGCGCTCGAATTATCTGCTGCCTGCCAACACCCGCTTCTACGAACACTCGATGAAGCTGTGGGAGAACCTGTCGCACGAGCTCAACTACAATGTCATGTTCTCGCAGCGCGGCTGCCTGAACCTGGCGCACACGCCGGCCCAGTTCGACGACTATGCAAGGCGCGGCAACGCCATGCGCCATCTCGGCGTCGATGCCGAACTGATGACGAAGGCTGAGATCAAACGCCTGATTCCGGCGCTCGATATCTCCGACAGCGCTCGCTTCCCGGTGGTCGGCGGCCTGATGCAGCGCCGCGCCGGCACCGCCCGCCACGATGCGGTGGCCTGGGGCTATGCGCGCGGCGCCGACAGGCGCGGCGTCGACATCATCGAAAATTGCGAGGTCACCGGCTTCCTGCGCGACGGCGACCGCATATCAGGCGTCACCACTTCGCGCGGCGACATCCGCGCCAGGAAGGTGGCCGTGGCGGTCGCCGGCAGCACCGGACGCGTCATGCAGATGGCCGGCATCGAGACGATGCCGATCGAGAGCCATGTGCTGCAGGCCTTCGTCACGGAATCGCTGAAGCCCTTCATCGACACGGTCGTCACCTTCGGCATGGGCCATTTCTACATGTCGCAGTCGGACAAGGGCGGCCTCATCTATGGCGGCGACATCGACGGCTACAACAGCTACGCCCAGCGCGGCAATCTGCCTGTCGTCGACGAGGTGATGAGTGAAATGCTGGCGTTGTTTCCGGGACTCGCGCGCGTGCGCATGCTGCGCTCCTGGGGCGGTGTTTGCGATATGTCGATGGACGGCTCGCCGATCATCACCGCCGGCCCCCTGCCTGGCATGTATCTCAACTGCGGCTGGTGCTATGGCGGCTTCAAGGCGACGCCGGCTTCCGGCTGGTGCTTCGCCTGGACCATCGCCAAGGACCAGCCGCACGACCTCAACGCGCCCTTCACGCTCGACCGCTTCCACCGCGGGCTGGTGATCGACGACAAGGGCCAGGGTGCAAACCCGCGGCTGCATTAGGCAATAGGTAGAGTCCAATGTTGATCACTTGCCCCTATTGCGGCCCGCGCGACGTCATCGAGTTCACCTATCAGGGTGACGGCAATCGTGAGCGTCCCGACCCCGCCTCGCAGAATTTCGAGGCGTGGAACGCCTATGTCTATGACCGGCTGAATCCGGCCGGCGACCACAATGAGATCTGGCAACATTCCGGCGGCTGCCGCGCGCATCTCAAGGTCGTGCGCAACACGCTGACGCATGAGATTTCCAGCGTTGCCTTTGCGCGGGGCGATCATGGGCCGGCCGCGCGCCGCAAGGCGGAGGACAAGGCATGAGCCCGCGCCGTGCCGACACCGGCGGCCGCATCGACCGGCTGAAAACCATCCGCTTCACCTTCGATGGCACGGCCTACACCGGCCATGCCGGCGACACGCTGGCGTCAGCCCTGCTGGCCAAGGGCGTCACGTTGTACGGGCGTTCGTTCAAATACCATCGCCCACGCGGCCTGCTCACCGCAGGCGTCGAGGAACCCAACGCGCTTGTGACGGTGCTGAAGGGCGAGGTTCGCGAGCCCAACATTCCAGCGACCATGGTCGAGATCCATGACGGGCTGGTTGCCATCAGCCAGAACCGCTTTCCCTCGCTTGCCTGGGACATCAACGCCGTCAACCAGCTCGGCGGCAAGATCCTGTCGGCCGGGTTCTACTACAAGACCTTCATGGGACCGGTGTTCGGCCCGCTCAAGGGCACGCGTTTCTGGATGTTCTGCGAACACTTCATCCGCCGCGCAGCCGGTCTCGGCAGTGCCGGATCGGCGAAAGACCCGG
Source organism: Mesorhizobium sp. Primo-A (assembly GCF_003997175.1). NCBI lineage: Bacteria > Pseudomonadati > Pseudomonadota > Alphaproteobacteria > Hyphomicrobiales > Phyllobacteriaceae > Mesorhizobium > Mesorhizobium sp. Primo-A. Next base: position 25,038 of record NZ_RZTG01000013.1, on the reverse strand, counting down.
CCCGCTACGAACGCATGAACGCCTTTTGCGACGTGCTGGTCGTCGGCTCGGGGCCGGCCGGCCTGATGGCCACCAAGGCCGCCGCCGATCAGGGTGCGCGCGTCATGCTGGCCGATCTCGAGCCGCATTTCGGCGGTTCGGCCAACTGGTCCGAGGAAACGATCGATGGCGCGCCTGCCGCCGATTGGGCGCGGCGCACCGTCGCCCAGCTCGCAGGCCGCGACAATGTCCGGCTTCTGCCGCGCACCACGGTGTGGGGTTACTACGACAACAACACGCTTGCGGCGCTCGAACGGGTCAGCGACCACAAGGAGCACCCCGGCAAGGGCGAGCCGCGCCATCGCTATTGGGCGATCCGCGCCAAATCCGTGGTCCTGGCCACTGGTGCGTTCGAGCGGCCGCTCATCTTCCCCGGCAATGACCGGCCAGGCGTGATGCTGGCGCATGCCGCCGAGCGCTATGCCAACGAATTCGGCGTGCTGCCGGGCGAGCGGATCGCGTTGTTCACCAACAATGACAGCGCCTATCGGGCGGCTGTCGCCTTGAAGAAGGCCGGCGCCGCGGTCGTCGCCATCGCCGATGTCAGGCCGGAACTTTCGCCGGAGATGCGCAAGCTGGCCGCGGAAGCCGAGGCAGAGATCTTTGCCGGCCATGCCGTCGTCGCCACCGAAGGCGGCAAGGCGCTGTCCGGCCTCAAGCTGCAGCGCTTCGACATGGCCAATGGGGCACTCATCGGTGATGCACGCAGTATCCATGCCGATTGCCTGCTGATGTCCGGCGGCTGGTCGCCGACCATCCATCTGGCCAGCCAGGCCGGCGCCAAGGCGGAATGGAACGCCGCGCGGCAAGCTTTCCTGCCGCCAGAGCCGACACAGAGCTGGATCGGCGCAGGCGCCTTCACCGGAAGCTTCTCGACGGCCGAAGCCATCGCCGAAGGCCGCGCCGCCGGCCTCGCCGCCGCAGGCGGGCAGAGCACACCGTCCATGCTGCCGACCGTCGAAGCAGTGCCTGGCGATCCCGACCCCGCCCCGGTGTTCGAGATCAGGGCCAAGGGCAAGAGCTTTGTCGATTTCCAGCATGACGTAACGGCCGAGGACGTGCGGCTGGCTCACCGGGAAGGCTTTGTCTCGGTCGAGCATCTCAAGCGCTACACCACGCTCGGCATGGCGACCGACCAGGGCAAGAGCTCCAACGTGCCTGGCCTTGCCATCATGGCCGAGGCGCTGGGCAAGCCGATCCCCGAGGTCGGCACGACACGCTTCCGGCCGCCCTTTGCTCCGGTGTCGATCGGCTCGCTGGCTGCCGAGCGTTTTGGCGACCTGAAGCCAGAACGATTGACGCCGATGCATGACTGGCATCTGGCCAATGGCGCGACGATGTATTCCGCCGGCCTCTGGTACCGGCCGATGATCTATGGGCTTTCAGGCGAAACGGTCGAGCAGGCCTATGTGCGCGAAGCCAAGGCGACGCGCGAAAGCGCCGGCATCGTCGATGTCTCGACACTGGGTAAGATCGCGGTGCAAGGCCCTGATGCCGCCGCATTCCTCGACCGCGTCTACACCAACATGTTTTCGACGCTGGCCGTCGGCAAGGCCCGCTACGGGCTGATGCTGCGCGAGGACGGCCTCGCCTTCGACGATGGCACCACCTGGCGGCTCGGCGAGCAGGATTTTCTGATGACCACCACCACGGCCAACGCCGGCAAGGTGATGCAGCATCTGGAATATTTCCTCGACGTGATCTGGCCGGAGCTGAAAGTCCACGTCACCTCGGTGACAGACGAATGGGCAGGTGCCGCGATCGGCGGCCCGAAGGCCAGGCAGATCCTCGCCGCCTGTGTCACCGGCACGTCGGTCGACAACGCCACCTTGCCCTTCATGGGCATCGTGCGCGGCGAAATATCAGGCGTGCCGGTGATGATCTGCCGGCTGTCCTTCTCCGGTGAAATGGCCTTCGAGGTCTATTCCGGCGCCGGCCATGGCACCCATGTCTGGAAAGCGCTTGTCGAAGCCGGCAAGCCGTTCGGGCTGGTCACCTACGGTCTTGAGGCATTGGGCACCATGCGCATCGAAAAGGGCCATGTCACCGGCGCCGAGATCGACGGCCGCACCACGGCGCGCGACCTGCATCTCGACTGGATGCTGTCGAAGAAGAAGCCGTTCATCGGCTCGGCGATGATGGACCGCGAAGGCTTGATCGCATCGGACCGCCTCGAACTGGTCGGCCTGATCGCTCTCGATAACCGGCCGCTCAACGGTGGCGCCCACATCGTCGAGGAGGTTGACGAAGCCAATCCGCACGACTCCATCGGCCATATCACCGCCTGCTGCTATTCGCCGGCGCTCGGCAGACATATCGCGCTGGCGCTGGTCGAGGGCGGCAAGGCACGGCACGGCACGCGCGCCCACGTCTCCGATCCCTTGCGCAACCGGTTCGGACCGGTCGAGATCGTCTCCAACCACTTCTTCGATCCGGACGGGAGCCGCATGCATGGTTGAGCACCAATCCCCGCTTGAGCCGGAATTTCACGTCGGCTCGCACGGCAATTTCGAGCATGGCGTCGAGATCATCCTGACCGAGACGAGGCCGGGCTCGATCGTGCAACTCGCCGCCTGGCCCGGCGAGGAGAAGAGGCTGATCGCAGCCATCCGCACCGTCACCGGGCTGGCGCTTCCCGATGGCGCCGGCGGCGGAGTGAGCGACGGGGTCAAGTCAGTGTTCGGCTTCGCGCCGGGAAAGTTCACCGTTGCCGACGAGGCCGAAGGGCTGGCCGCTGCCTTTGCCAAGGTGGTGACCTCGGCCATCGGCACGGTGACCGATCTCTCGCACGGCCGCACCGCCATCCGCATTGCCGGGCCGAAGGCCGAATGGGTGCTGGCGAAATTCTTCGCCATCGACTTTTCGCTGCCGGCCTTTCCCAATGGCGCCGGCCGCTCGACCGCTCATCACGACGTCTTCGCCCAGATCCAGCGCACCGGCGCCGACCAGTTCGACATCTATGTCTTCCGCTCGTTTGCACGCTCGTTCTGGAAGGCGCTCTGCCACGCCAGCGAGGAAGTCGGCTACGAGGTGCAATAGGCGGCGCCGAAAGGTCGCATCGCTCCTGCTTCTGGCATCAACGCCAGCCGTTTCTGCCGCTAGAGACTCAGGCCGCAGGCGCCCATGGTGCGAAAATGCGGCCGCCCAACCGGCCCAGGGATATGAAATCCCTTCTTCAAGAGTCGGCACATTCGTTTGGTTCGAACATCTCCATGACCGCAGAACTATCCGCCGGCGCCACGGATCGCGCCGATGTGCCGGCCAGAGCCTTGCTCCTGCTGCCGCTGACGGTCGCCTGCGGCGTGTTCATGACCAGCCTCGACCAGAATGTCGTGGTGACCGCGCTGCCGGGCATCAGCGAAAGCCTCGGCCGTCCGCCCAGCCAGCTCGGCCTGCTGATCACCGTCTATGTCGCCAGCCTGATCATCTCGATGCCGCTTGGCGGCTGGGCCGCCGACCGCTTCGGCCTGCGCAACGTCTACTGCTTTGCCTTGCTGGTGTTCGCCGCCTCGTCGGCGCTTTGCGGGCTGTCCGACAACATCTGGACGCTGGTTGGTGCGCGTGCGTTGCAAGGCTTCGGCGGCGCCTTGATGGGCACACTAGGCCAGGTCGTCATCCTGTCGACTTTTCCGCGCAGCCGAACGCTCAAGATCAACATGTACATCTCGCTGGCCGGCCAGTCCGGACCGTTGGTCGGTCCGCTCGTCGGCGGTGCGCTGACCACCTACATTTCCTGGCGCTGGATCTTCTTCATCAACGTGCCGTTCGCGCTGGCGGCGGCAATTCTTGCCGCCTCGCTGTTTCCGACGATGACCAAGCCCGTGCGCACGCCGTTCGATTTTCCGGGCTTCCTGCTGGTCGGCAGCGGCATGGTCCTGCTGGTCTTCGGCATGGATTCGCTTGCCGCCAAGGACGCCGCGGGCGGCATCATCGCCGGCGAACTGGCGCTGGCGCTCGTCATCCTGACCATCGCCTCGTTCTACTGCCTGCGCGTGCGCAATCCGCTGCTCGATCTCAAGCTGTTGCGCATCCGTACCTTCCGCATTTCGTTCCTCACCGGCGGCGGGCTGGACACGATCGGCCTTAGCTCGGTCGTCTTCCTGCTGCCGCTGATGTTCCAGCTCGGCTTCGGCATGAGCGCGGTGCAGGCGGGATCGCTGACCTTCGTAGCCGCGGTCGGCTCGGTGGCCATGCGGTTCTTCATGCCGCGTGTCCTCAACCGTTTCGGCTTTCGCCGCGTGCTGGTCTACAACACGCCCATCGTCGCCGCCCTGGTTGCCGGCTTCGCGCTGATGCAGGCGACGACGCCGGTGTGGATCGTGCTCACTTACATCTTCGTCTTCGGCGTCTTCCGCTCCGCGCAATGGGCCTCGACCGGCAACCTCGCCTATTCCGACATCGCGCCCGAGCAGCTCGCCCGTTTCAGCGCGCTCTATTACATATTATGGCAGCTGGCGGTGGCGATCAGCGTCGGCCTGGCCGCCGCGGCATTGTCGTTTCTGGCGGGCGGCGGCCCCGCCGTCGCCGACGATTTCCGCATCCTGTTCGTGATCGAGGGCATCATCACGCTCTGCGCGCTGCTCGCCTATCTCAAGCTGACACCCCAGGACGGCGCCCATGTCAGCGGCCACGGCGCACAGATGAACACGGAATGAGGCCGGCTGGCTTATTCGCTGAACGTCACCCACTCTTGCAGCGGCACGCGGTCGGTGCGGAAGGCGTTTTCAGGTTTTGACGTATCTTCATAACCAAGCGCCATGCCGCAGACGACGATCTCCTCGTCCGGAATGTCGAGCACCGGCCTGATCTGCCGGTGATAGGGCGCGAACGCCGCCTGCGGACAGGTGTGCAGACCCCTGCCTCTAGCTGCGACCATGATGTTCTGCAGGAACATGCCGTAATCGATCCATGAACCCTGGTTGAGGCGGCGATCGATGGTGAAGATCATGCCGACCGGCGCGTCGAAGAAGACGAAGTTGCGGTCGTGCTGGGCGCGCATCTTGTCGACCTCGCGGCGACCGATGCCGAGCGCGCCATAGAGGCCGAAACCGTTGGCGCGGCGTCGCGTCAGATACGGCTCGAAGAACTGCGTGGGATAATACCGGTACTCGTCCCAATCGGCTTTTTCGGCGCGAATGCCGGAATTGAGAATGGCGTCCGATATGCGCTGCTTGCTCTCGCCCTTGGTGACATAGACCTTCCATGGCTGCATGTTGGTGCCGGATGGGGCGCGCGCCGCAACCGCCAGAATGGCGCGGATGGTGTCGTCTTCGACCATGTCGGGCAGGAATGCGCGCACCGAACGGCGCGACAGGATCGCCTCGTCGACAATCTCGGCGTCGCCCTCGATTCGGGGGTTATTTTCCAGCATGGGCCGTCCCTTACCCTTTGTCTCGATCGGACGTCCCCACTCGCCGCTCTCGGCGGAGCCTTTGCATGAACCGTCAAAATCGCGCAAGCAAATCTTGTGCATCCGTGAAAATCTGCTTGATTTTTTCATGAGCTTGATTTCTCATGAAATTTGTCGGTGATTTTTCATAAAGAGAGCGTTTTGCCTTCGACTACCGCAAGAACATTGCAGGGACCTGACGAACGCGTGCTGGCCGGCGACATCAGGGCCCTGCGCAAGGCGCGCGGGCTGACGCTCGCCGAGATCGGCCTGAAGCTAGGCCGTTCGGTCGGCTGGGTCAGCCAGGTCGAGCGTGGCCTGTCGACGCCGTCGCTCGGTGACCTCAGAGCCTTCGCCGAACTGTTCGGCGTGCCGATCAGCCTGTTCTTCAGCCATGACGTACCTGTCGAAAGCGAGCGCGGCGTGGTCGTGCGCGCCGGCAGGCGCCGCACGCTTGGCACAAGCGAATCCGGCCTGGTGGAGGAGCTTCTGTCGCCCGATCTCGGCGGTAGCTTCGAGATGGTGCGTTCGGTCTTCGCGCCGGGCGCGGAACTGAAGGCCGAGGCGCAGCGGCCGACCGAGGAAGCCGGATACGTCGCGTCCGGACTGTTCGACATCGAGATCGGAGGTGTCTGGCATCGGCTTGGCGAGGGCGACTCCTTTCGCTTCGAAGGCAAGCCCTACCGCTGGCGCAATCCGGGTGCCGAGCCGGCAATTGTCATCTGGGTGGTTTCACCACCCGTCTATTGAGTTCAAGTTTGGAGAAGAACATGGCGGGTTTGCCGAGCACGGCGCGCGTGGTGATCATCGGAGGCGGCGCCGTCGGCACCTCCGCGCTCTATCATCTCGCCAAGGCGGGCTGGACCGACTGCGTGCTGCTCGAGAAGAACGAGCTGACCTCCGGCTCGACCTGGCATGCCGCCGGCAACGTGCCGACCTTCTCCTCGTCCTGGTCGCTGATGAACATGCAGCGCTATTCGACCGAGCTTTATCGCGGGCTGGCCGACGCGGTCGACTACCCCATGAACTATCACGTCACCGGCTCGCTTCGCCTTGCCCACTCGCTCGAGCGCATGCAGGAATTCCAGCGCGCCAAGGGCATGGGCCTCTACCAGGGTATGGACATAGACATTGTCGGTGTCGACGAGATCCAGCGTCGCTATCCCTTCATCGAGACGCATGAGCTGAAAGGCGCGCTCTACGACCCGAGCGACGGCGACATCGATCCGGCGCAACTCACCCAGGCGCTGGCCAAGGGTGCGCGCGACATGGGCGCGAAGATCATCCGCTTCTGCCCGGTCACAGGCGTGCGCCGCGAGAACGACGACTGGGTGGTCGAGACGGCACAGGGTGAGATCCGCTGCGAGATCGTCGTCAATGCCGCCGGCTACCGCGCCGCCGAAGTCGGCCGGATGTTCGGCCGCGACGTGCCGATGATGGTGATGAGCCATCAGTACATTCTGTTCGAGGAGATCCCCGAACTCGCGGCATGGTCGAAGGAACAAGGCAAGAAGCTGCCGCTGCTGCGCGACGTCGACACCTCCTACTATCTGCGCCAGGAGAAGAACGGCATGAATCTCGGCCCCTATGAGCGCAATTGCCGCGCGCATTGGGCCAGCCACAATGACCCGATGCCGGAGGACTTTTCCTTCCAGCTGTTCCCCGATGATCTCGACCGGCTGGAACATTATCTGGCCGACGCCGTCGCCCGCGTGCCGATCCTTGGCACGGCCGGCCTGTCCAAGGTGATCAACGGGCCGATCCCCTATACGCCGGACGGCAATCCGCTGATCGGCCCGATGCCCGGCGTTCCCAATGCCTTCGAGGCCTGCGTCTTCACCTTCGGCATTGCCCAGGGTGGCGGCGCCGGCAAGGTGCTGGCCGAATGGGTGACCGAGGGCCGGACCGAATGGGACATGTGGTCGTGCGACCCGCGCCGCTTCACTTCCTATGCCGCGGCGCCGGACTATTGCGTCGCCAAGGGCATGGAGATCTACGGCAACGAATACGCCATCCAGTTCCCGCGCCATGCCTGGCCGGAGGGCCGCGACCGCAAGCTGTCGCCGATCCACGATCGCATCAAGGCGCTCGGAGGCCGCTTCGACGCCTATAATGGCTGGGAGCGTGCCACCTGGTACGCGCAGGACGGCGATGACATCTCCGAGGAAGCCACGCTGACCTTTCGCCGCGACGGGCCATGGCAGCATCGTGTGCGCGAAGAATGCCTGGCCGTGCGTGACGCTGCCGGCATTTTGGACCTGCCTGGGTTCTCGCGCTTCAATCTCGATGGTCCAGGTGCCGCCGAATGGCTGAGCCTGCAGGTCACCGGACTGGTGCCGAAGCCAGGCCGCATCGGTCTCGTCTATTTCGCCGACGACAAGGGCCGCATCGTCACCGAAATGTCCGTCGTGCGTCACGACGAGAACCTGATGACGCTGATCACCGCGGCGGTCGCGCAGTGGCATGATTTCGAATGGCTGAAGTCGCGCATGCCCAAGGACGCACCGTTCAAGCTGATCGACCGGACCGAAGAATTCTCGACCCAGATCCTGGCCGGCCCGAACTCGCGAAAAATCCTCGCCGATGTCTGCGAAGCCGACCTCACTCTGCCATGGCTGACGCATCAGGAGACGAAGATCGCCGGCCGCTGGGCCAAACTGGTGCGCGTCTCCTTCGCCGGCGAACTCGGCTGGGAAATCCACACCAGGATCGACGACACCGCCGCCATCTTCGATGCCGTCTGCGCCGCAGGCCAGCAGCACGGGCTGAAGCCTTTCGGCATGTACGCGCTGGATTCGCTCCGGCTTGAGAAAGGCTACCGCACCTGGAAAGGCGATCTGTCGACCGACTATTCGATCCTGCAGGGCGGGCTCGAACGCTTCGTCAAATGGGACAAGCCCGACTTCCGTGGCAAGGCGGCACTGCTGAACGAAAAGCAGCAAGGCGTGAAGAAGCGCTTCGTCACGCTGGTGGTGGAAAACCCCGGCGATTGCGACGCTCCGTCAGTTTCTACACTCTGGCATGACGGCAAGATCGTCGGCGAGACGACGTCCGGCGGCTGGGGCCATCGCATCGACAAGTCGATCGCGCTCGGCATGCTGCGCGCCGACCTGGCCAAACCAGGTACATCAGTCGAGGTCGAAATCTTCGGTGACCGCTTTCAGGCAATCGTGCAGAAGGATGAACCGCTGTGGGATCCGAAGAACGAAAGGCTGCGCGCATGAAGAAAATCATCCTCACCGATGGCGGCATGGGCCAGGAACTGGTCCGCCGCAGCCAATCCGAGCCGACGCCGCTATGGTCGGCCAGGGTGCTGATCGACGAACCGGATCTGGTGCGCGACCTGCACGCGGAATTCATCCGTGCCGGCGCACGTGTCATCACCATCAACACCTATTCTGCGACACCCGAACGCCTGGCGCGCGAAGGTGCGGAAGACCTATTCAAGCCATTGCAGAAGCGCGGCATCGAATTGGCCAGGCAGGCCCGCGACGAGGCCGGCGATGCAGCCATCGCCGGTTGCCTGTCGCCGCTTTTCGGCAGCTATGCACCGGCACTGACCATTTCCTTCGAGGAGACGCTCGAGATTTACCGCCGCATCGTTGCCGAGCAGGCCGATGGCGTCGACCTGTTCCTGTGTGAAACCATGGCGTCGGCGGACGAAGCCCGCGCAGCGGTGACCGCTGCATCGGAAAGCGGCAAGCCGGTATGGGTATCGTGGACGCTGGCTGACCACGGCAAGCCGCGGCTGCGCAGCGGCGAAGCCATTGCCACCGCGGCAAGCGCGCTCGACGGCCTGGCAGTCGCAGCGCGGCTGGTCAATTGCTGCCGGCCGGAAGCAATCGCCGCGGCTTTGCCTGAACTGATCGGCCTCGGCGGCCCGGTCGGCGCATATGCCAATGGCTTCACGTCAACCGAAGCACTTAAGCACGGCGGCACCGTCGATGTGCTGCACGCTCGTCACGACCTTGGCCCGGATGCCTATGCAGACCAGGCGATCGGCTGGGTGGAGGCTGGCGCAAGCATCGTTGGCGGCTGCTGCGAAGTCGGACCACCGCACATCGCCGCCCTGCGCGACCGGCTCGAACAGGCCGGCTACGAAATTTCGGGAGTTTTGCATGCCTAGACCATCATCGCGCATTTCCGGCATCGTGCCTTCGGGCAAGGACGGCTGGGAAGTCCATTTCGCCGCCTGGACGCGCAAGGAGGCCGGCGAAGACATCATCATGCTGTCGGTTGGCGACCATGATTTCGACACGCCTTCGCAGACCATTGAAGCCTGTGTGACCGCGGTTCGCGGCAGCAATCATCACTACACCCCGCTTCCCGGCTTGCCGCGCCTGCGCAAGGCGATGGCCGCAGCCTCGAGCGCCTGCACCGGCGTCGAGACATCGCCGGATCAGGTGATCGCCACGCCGGGCGGCCAGGCCGCACTCTACGCGGCCGTGCAGGGCGTGCTCGACCAGGGCGATCACGCCATCGTCGTGGCACCCTATTATGCCACCTATCCCAACACGTTCAGCGCCGCTGGCGCTGATTTCACCGTCGTCGAGACACCGGCCGAGGATGGCTTCCAGCCGCGAGCCGACATGATCCGCGCGGCAATCCGGCCGAACACGCGCGCCATCCTGATCAACACGCCGAACAATCCGACCGGTGCGGTCTATTCGCGCGAGCGGCTGGAACAGTTGGCAGAAGTCTGCCGGGAGCACGACCTCTGGCTGCTGTCGGACGAAGTCTACTGGACGCTCGGCGGCGGCGAGCACGTCTCGCCGCGCTCGCTGCCAGGAATGGCCGAGCGCACGCTGGTCATCAATTCGATGTCCAAGAGCCACGGCATGACCGGTTGGCGCATGGGCTGGCTGACGGGACCGGAGCAGATGATCACGCTCATGATCAATCTCAATCTGGTGACGACCTACGGCCTGCCGGCCTTCATCTCGATCGCTTGTTCCGAGGCGCTGGAGAACCGTTACGGCGTCAAGGAGATCGCCGAACGCTACGCGGCACGCCGCACCGTCTTGCTCGACGCCGTGCGGGGCATGAACGATGTCACCGTGCGCGGTTCGGAGGGCGGCATGTATGTCATGCTCGACATCTCGGCCGTCGAGCCGGACGACGAGAAATTCGCCTGGGCCCTGCTCGACAAGGAAAAGGTTGGCGTGATGCCCGGCTCCAGCTTCGGCGAGGCGGCCGCCGGCCACATTCGCATCAGCCTCTGCCAGCCCGAACCCGTGCTGCAGGAAGCTGCACTTCGTCTGCGCCGCTTTGCTTCCAGCTACCGTTGCGAGGCAGCATGATCGCCAAGGCAGTTCCCGCCAAAGCAAGAGCGGTCATCATCGGCGGCGGCGTTTCCGGCTGCTCGGTCGCCTATCACCTGGCCAAGCTCGGCTGGACCGATATCGTGCTTCTCGAACGCAAGCAGCTGACGTCGGGCACGACATGGCATGCCGCCGGCCTGATCGGCCAGCTGCGCGGTTCGCAGAACATGACGCGGCTGGCGAAATATTCCGCCGACCTCTACGTCAAGCTGGAAGCAGAGACCGAAGTCGGCACCGGCATGCGCCAGGTCGGTTCGATCACCGTGGCGCTGACCGAGGAGCGCAAGCACGAGATCTACAGGCAAGCGTCGCTGGCGCGTGCCTTCGATGTCGACGTGCGCGAGATTTCGCCCAGGGAAGTCAGCGAGATGTACCCGCATCTCAATGTTTCCGATGTCGTCGGCGCCGTGCATCTGCCGCTCGACGGCCAGTGCGACCCCGCCAACATCGCCATGGCACTGGCCAAGGGCGCGCGCCAGCGCGGTGCGACCATCGTCGAGAACGTCAAGGTCACCAAGGTCCACAGCAAGGCCGGCCGCGTCACGGGCGTGTCCTGGACACAAGGCGAAGAGCAAGGCACGATCGAGGCCGACATCGTCGTCAACTGCGCCGGCATGTGGGCGCGCGAACTGGGAGCGCAGAACGGCGTCACCATCCCGCTGCACGCCTGCGAGCATTTTTACCTCGTCACCGAGCCGATCCCCGGCCTCACCCGCCTGCCGGTGCTGCGTGTGCCCGACGAGTGTGCCTACTACAAGGAGGACGCCGGCAAGATGATGCTGGGCGCTTTCGAGCCGGTGGCAAAGCCCTGGGGCATGGACGGCATCCGTGAAGATTTCTGCTTCGACCAACTGCCGGAGGATATGGAGCATTTCGAGCCGATCCTCGAAATGGGCGTCAACCGCATGCCGATGCTGGCGACCGCCGGCATCCACACCTTCTTCAATGGTCCCGAGAGTTTTACGCCCGACGACCGCTACTATCTCGGCGAGGCGCCGGAACTGTCCGGCTACTGGATGGCGACCGGCTACAATTCGATCGGCATCGTCTCCTCCGGTGGCGCCGGCATGGCGCTGGCGCAGTGGATCAATGACGGCGAAGCCCCCTTCGACCTGTGGGAAGTAGACATCCGCCGCGCCCAGCCGTTCCAGAAGAACCGCCGCTATTTGAAGGAGCGCGTCTCTGAAACGCTTGGTCTGCTCTATGCCGATCATTTCCCCTATCGTCAGATGGCGACGTCGCGCAATGTCAGGCGCTCGCCGCTGCACGAGCATCTGAAGGCGCGCGGCGCTGTCTTCGGCGAAGTCGCCGGCTGGGAGCGCGCCAACTGGTTCGCCCGCGAGGGCCAGGAGCGCGAATACCGCTATTCCTGGAAGCGCCAGAACTGGTTCGACAATCAGCGCAAGGAACACCTTGCGGTCAGGAATGGCGTCGGCCTGTTCGACATGACCTCGTTCGGCAAGATCCGTGTCGAGGGCCGCGACGCCTGTGCTTTCCTGCAAAGACTATGCGCCAACGACATGGATGTCGCGCCGGGCAAGATCGTCTACACCCAGATGCTCAACCAGCGCGGCGGCATCGAGAGTGACCTGACGGTCTCGCGGTTGTCCGAGACGGCGTTCTTCCTCGTCGTCCCAGGCGCCACGCTGCAGCGCGATCTGGCTTGGCTGCGCAAGCACGTCGCCGACGAGTTCGTCGTCGTCACCGACGTAACGGCGGCCGAAAGCGTGCTCTGCCTGATGGGCCCGGACGCGAGAAAGCTGATCCAGAAGGTCAGCCCGAACGATTTCTCCAATGAGAAAAATCCGTTCGGCACGTATCAGGAGATCGAAATCGGCATGGGCCTGGCTCGCGCCCACCGCGTCACCTATGTCGGCGAACTCGGCTGGGAGCTCTATGTCTCGACCGACCAGGCGGCCCATGTCTTCGAGGTGGTCGAGGAGGCAGGTGTGGATGTCGGCCTGAAACTCTGCGGCCTGCACACGCTGGATTCCTGCCGCATCGAAAAAGCGTTCCGGCATTTCGGCCATGACATCACCGACGAGGACAATGTGCTGGAAGCCGGCCTCGGCTTCGCGGTGAAGACCGCCAAGGGCGACTTCATCGGCCGTGACGCGGTGCTGCGCAAGAAGGAAGCCGGCCTGTCACGCCGGCTCGTACAGTTCCGGCTGAAGGATCCGGAACCCCTGCTCTTCCATAACGAGGCGATCCTGCGCGACGGTAAGATCGTTGGTCCGATAACGTCTGGCAATTACGGCCATCACCTCGGCGGCGCCGTCGGGCTGGGCTATGTGCCTTGCGAGGGCGAGAGCGAGGCGGATGTGCTGGCGTCGTCCTATGAGATCGAAATCGCCGGCGAGCGTTTTGCGGCGGAAGCCTCGCTGAAGCCGATGTACGATCCGAAATCGGAGCGGACGAGGATGTAGTGCCTTCTCGCCTCCCCCTTTGTGGGGGGGAAGGAAGGGAAAGTCGCCCTCTCAAAACCTTTCCAGCTTCCCTCGCACCTTCGCCAGAAACGCCGCCCTTGTCGCCGGCGTCGAGGCATCCATCAAATAGTGCGCCAGGAAAAACGTCCGGCAGCGCGTGGCGCACAGCGCCCGCATGCCGCGCAGCAGGGTCTTGCGTCCCGGCTGGCCGACGACGACGCTCCACCAGGTCGGCGCGCCGCAGGTGGTGATGACGCCGACCTTGGTTACATGCGTCATCAGCGACTTGATCCGTCCCTTGCCGGTCGGCAGCTTGAAGGCGACGTCCGTCGCCCACACCCGGTCGAGCCAGCCCTTCAGCATCGCCGGCAGTCCGTACCACCAGGTCGGATAGACGAACAGGATCGCTTCGGCCCAGTTGAGCAGTTCGAAATGCGGCTTCAGTGCCGGGTCCTGCGGCGCCTGGTCATTGTAGGAGCGCCGCTCGTCGCAGCCCATCACCGGGTCGAATTTCTCCGCATAGAGGTCGAGCAGCCGCACCTCCCAGCCTCGTCGCATCAGCACGTCGATGGCAGTGTCGCGGATGGCGGCGCAAAAGCTCTCGGGTACCGGATGGCAGTAGACCACCAGTGCGCGCATCAGAACTCATCCATGCGGGCCGCGACCTTGGTCGTGAAAGCCTTGCGCGAGCCGTCGGTAGACAGGTTCATCGCGTAGTGCGCGAGGTAGGTCACCGGCGCGCCCGGTTTGACGGTGGCGCGCAGCATCCGCTTGATCAGCCTGCGCGGCGGATCGCCCATCAGCAGGGCGCGGAACCGGCTGCCGCCGTAGGTGGTCACCGCCGCAACCTTGCGAATGTTGTGCAGCGACGGCTGCGCCTTGCCGTCGACCAATTTGAACGACACGCCGGGCAAGAACACGCGATCGAAAAAGCCTTTCAGGATCGCTGGAAAGCCATAGTTCCAGACGGGATAGGAAAGCACCAGCGCATCGGCGCGCAGCAGGCGCTCGACATAAGGCGCGACAGCGTCGGCGGGGCCACGTGGGTTGTGGTAGTCCAGCCGCTCCTGGCGCGTCAGTCGCGGATCGAAACCCTCGGCATAGAGATCGCAGTCGTCGACCGTATGGCCCGCCGCCGTCAGGCGCTCGACGATCATCCGGTGCAGGCCGGCATTGAAGCTGGTCTCGACCGGATGGGCGTAGAGGACGAGGATGTTCATCATCCTACCTTCTGCAGCCCCCTGAACAAAAAAGTCCGCCCGGAACGGTAGTCGTAGTCCGGGTTCTCCCAGGCGATCATCTTGCCGGGGTTGAGGAGCCCTTGCGGATCGGTCTGGCGCTTGAAGGCGAGTTGCACCGCGTCGGTCTGCTTCATGCCGCCCTCTTCCAGCGTGTAGCGATGCGGGTTGAAGATCGGGCAACCGTTCGCTTCATGCAGGCGCACGATCTCGTCGAGCCGCGCTTCGGTCGTGAACTTGACCAGCGGCAGGCCGAAGCAGGTAATGTTGCCGTCCAGCCGCACGAATTCGAGATGCGAGAAAACCTCGCCCGGAAACATCGCATCCATCTTCTCGACAAGCGCCAGCTGGTTGGGAAAGGGATAGAGCGACTGCAGATAGGTGATCGAAGGGTCGACGCGCAGCGCCCTCAGCGTGGTGTGGTTCCAAGCCAATTCATAGGCCGGCGGCAGGCCTTTTTTCTCATCCGGCGTCGCCGTGGCCGCATTGTAGATCACCTCGCCGCCGGCACGCCGGGTGAAGGCAAGAAAAGCGTCCAGCCCGGGCTGCGCCACCATGACGACGCAAATGCTCTGCCCGTCGCTCAGGAATTTCTGGTGCCGCTTGAAATAGAGCTGCGGCACGGGTGCCGCTATCGGCGTGATCAGCTTGGTCAGGATGCCATCCTGACAGGCCAGCGCATTGCCATAGCGGGCCGCATCCATGAAAGCGTCGAAGCCGACAATGACGTCGATCCAGTCATACGCCGCGGTCAGCGGCATCTCGACTTCCGATATGATGCCGTTGGTGCCGTAGGCATGGGTCACCTTGTGCAGATCCGCGCCGGTGAGCTCGAGCGCTTTCGGCTCGGCCTCCATGGTCACCACGCGCAGCCGAAGCACATTGCCGAAATCGCGCAACCCGCCGAAATTGATCGAGCCGATGCCGCCCGAACCGCCGGCGATGAAGCCGCCAATCGAGGCTGTGTTGTAGGTGGAGGGCGATAGCCGCAGTTCCTGCCCGGAATGCGCCCGCGTTGCCTTGTCGATATCGGCCAGGATCGCCCCCGGCCCGGTCACGACGCGACCCGGAGCGATCGACTTGATCTCGTTCATCTCGGCAAGGTTGAGCACGACGCCGCCGGAGAGCGGCATCGCCTGGCCGTAATTACCGGTGCCGCTGCCGCGCGGTGTCACCGGCACGCCATGACGATGACTGGCGGCAAGCACGCGGATCAGTTCGGCCTCGTTCTTCGGCGTCACGATCAGGTCGCCGGTGACATGGTCGAGCTGCTGCTTCAGCACCGGGCTGTACCAGTAGAAGTCACGGCTCTTCTGCTGGACGATGGCCGGATTGTCGTCGACCTTCAGGCCTTCGAGATCGCGTTTGAGCGCCGAAACATCCATCATTCCACCATCAGTTCGTCGAGTTCGGCATAATCTGGCAATTGGCGGTCGATCGCCTTGCCGCCGCGCACCACGATGCGATCCGATTCGGGCCGCGACAGCAATTCCGTCCAGCTTCGGCCTTTGAACACGATGAAATCGGCATCACCGCCGGCAGCCAGCGTGCCGAAGCCATCAAACCGCATCACCTTGGCCGGCGTCGCGGTGACCGCTTGCGGCCAGTCGGCGACCGGATGATCGAAATGCAGGATGCGCGTCGCCATGCGGTAGACCTCCAGCATGTCGAGATCGCCATAGGCATAGAAGGGATCACGCGTGTTGTCGGAAGCAACCGCCACCGGAATGCCCCTCGCCTTCATCTCGTGCAGCAGCGTCACGCCACGCCAGCGTGGCGTGGTGCCGTCGGCGCGCCGGTCCTGCAGATAGAGATTGCACATCGGCAGCGAGACGACGGCGAGCCCCGCTTTCGCCACCTTGTCCAGCGTGTCGAGCACGTCGAGATCCGGCTGGCGCGCCAGCGAGCAGCAATGGCCGACGAGGATCTTTCCTTCGAAACCGTTCCACAGAGCGGCCTCGGCGATCTTCTTCAGCGATATGGCGGAAATGTCGTTGGTCTCGTCGGCATGGAAATCGAGATCGAGGCCATGCTTGATGGCCTGCGCGAAGACGTGATCGAGCAGCTCTTCGAGGTCCGGCGCCATATAGGTGACGACACCGAGCACGCCCTTTGCCGCGGCAACCCTCTTTGCCAGCCTGTCGAACCACTTTTTGTTGCGCACGCCTTCGACGCCGAGCAGGCAGGCGCCCTGCAACTCGATGCGGCCGCGCCATTCCTCGCGCATCGCCTCGAACGCCGGCCAGGAGATTTCCTCCTGCGGCGCGACGCTGTCGATGTGGGTGCGCAGCGCCCTTGTGCCATGGGCGTAGGCGCAGCGCAGCGAGAAATCCATCCGCCGCGCCAAATCCTCGGCGCTCCAGCGTGCCACACGATCGGCATCGGCGGCATTCAGCGCGCCCATGAACGTGCCGTCGGGATTGGGCTTTCGCGGCCAGATATGGCCCTTGTCGATATGCGTGTGGCAGTCGACGAAGCACGGCAGCACGATGCGACCGCCGAGATCGACGGCGTCGGCAGACGCTTTCAATCGGCCATGCGCGGCGATGTTGGAAATCTTGCCGTCGGCGACAGTGACGTCGGCAAGCGCGAAGCCATCGCTATCGGGGACAGCAGCGAGCCCCGGTGTCAGGGACGCGTGAAGCCTGACGTTGGTAAGCCGGTATGAACCAGTGTTGGGAATCAAGGCCTAGCGCTCCTGCTTCAGCGCGCTTTCATGCCAGCGCCGCAAGATGAGATGCGATATCAGCGACAGCACGAGGAAGATCAAAATGCCGGTCAGCGAGATCAGGAACAGCGCCGCGAACAGCCGCGGCGCGTTGAGCCGGTAGCCGGCCTCGATGATGCGCGAGGCAAGGCCGGACGACTGGCCGGTGGTACCGGCAACGAACTCGGCCACCACGGCGCCGATCAGCGACAGGCCGCCGGCGATCTTCAACCCGCCGAGGAAATAGGGCATCGCCGCCGGCAGCCTGAGATAGCGCAATTGCTGCCAGCGCGTCGCGCCGTTGAGCTTGAACATATCGCGCAGATTGCGGTCGACGGAGTTGAGGCCAAGCGTGGTGTTGGACAGGATCGGAAAGAAGGCGACGATCCAGGCGCACAGCAGAAGCTTGGTCGTCTGGTCGTTCACATAGATGTTGATCAGCGGAAAGATCGCCACGATCGGCGTCACCTGCAGCACGATGGCGAAGGGGAAGAACGACATCTCGACCCATTTCGACTGCGCGAACAGCACCGCCAGCCCGACCCCGCCTATGACCGCCAGAGCCAAGCTGAGAAAGGTGATGCGCAAGGTGACCAGCAGCGAGGAAAACAGCAGGCCGGCATCGTTGTAGAGCGTCCACAGCACCACGCCGGGACGCGGCAGGATGTATTGCGGGATCTCGTTCCACACGCAGATGCGATCCCACAGCCAGATCGCCAGGATCATGATCGCCAGCGGCAGCACCCAGCGGCCGATCCGTTCGAACCGCGCCTGGCGCACGCGGCGTGCTTCCTCGGGGTCGAGTTCGAGCACGCGCTCGTCAATGGCCGTCATAATGCGCGCCTGCTGTTGAGTTGATGGCCTTGACCAGCACGTCGGAAGCCTGACGGCACAGTGCCGCATAGTCTGGCGAGGTGCGAAACGCCTCGTCGCGCGGATAGGAGGCCTCGATGGCGAGTTCGTCGAACACCCTGCCCGGCCGCGCCGCCATGACGACGACGCGGTTGGACAGGAACACGCTTTCGAAGACACTGTGGGTGACGAAGACGACGGTGAACCGTTCGTCCTGCCACAGTTCCAGGAGATCGTTGTTGAGCTTGAAGCGGGTGATCTCGTCGAGTGCCGCGAACGGTTCGTCCATCAGCAGCACGCGCGGTTTGGTCACCATGGCGCGCGCTATGGATACGCGCATCTTCATGCCGCCTGACAGTTCGCGCGGCACCGCGTTTTCGAAGCCGGTCAGGTGAACCCGCGCCAACATCTCCGTTACCGCCGGTGTCGCCTTGGCGTGCGAAATGCCTTTCAGCCGAAGCGGTAGCCAGACATTGTCGAAAACATTGGCCCAAGGCAGCAGCGTCGGCTCCTGGAAGACGAAGCCGATGTTCGAGCGGTCGAGCGAGCCGCCACCGCGCCAATCGAGCACGCCGGAAGTTGGCGTCGACAGGCCGGCGATCAGCCGCAGCGCCGTCGACTTGCCGCAACCCGACGGCCCGAGCAGGCTGACGAAATCGCCTTCCCGGATGGTCAGGTCGACGTCGCTGAGCGCCGTCACGCCGTTGGAGAACACCTTGCCGACGCCCTTCAGCGCCAGGAGCGTCGGGGCCGCACCCGACGCAGCCGGCGCTTGCGCCACTTTTTCCCTTATCATTCCGGGGCGGCCTATTTCTTCAGCTCGAGCCCGACGCCTTTGTTGATGAAGGTCAGCGTGTAGGCCTTCTTGATGTCGATGCCGGCTGGCGTGACCTTAGCCTTTACCATCTTGTCGTAGAAACTCTTGATCCGCGCGTCGGTCATGGCGCCGATGCCGAGCTTTTCGGTGTCGCCGGAATCGGCCAGGCCGAACTTCTTCATCTGCTCGATCGAGAACGCGATCTGCTCGTCGCTCATGTCGGGATTGTCTTTCTTGATCATGTCGTTGGCGGCTTTGTTGTCGCCGTAGAGATATTTGTACCAGCCCTTGGCCGAGCCATCGACGAAGCACTGGACCACCTCCGGCTTCTTGTCGATCGTGTCCTGCATCACTTCGATCGTCGTCGAATATGTGTCCCAGCCATAGTCGGCGAGCAGGAACTGGTTCGGCACGAAGCCGCCTTCCTTCTGGACCGCGAACGGCTCTGAGGTGACGTAGCCCTGCTGGATCGACTTCTTGTTGGCGAGGAAGGGAGCGGTGTTGTAGGTGTAGGGCGCGCGTTTGGAGGCGTCGAAGCCGAGTTCGATGACCATCCACTGGAAGAAGGTCTGCACGCCCTCGTCGCCCAATATGTACTGGTCGGCGTTCTTCAGGTCCTCCCATTTGTCGAGCCCCTCGCCGGGGTGGGACATGATGACCTGCGGGTCCTTCTGGAAATCCGCCGCCACCACGCGCATCGGTATGCCTTGCTGGACCGCATCGAAGGCCGACAGCAGATTGCCGCCCATGTAGAAATCGATCTTGCCGGCCAGCAGCATCGGCCGGCCGCTGACTTGCGGACCGCCCTGCATGATGGTGACGTCGAGGCCGCAGGCGGCGTAGGTGCCGTCCGCCACGGACTGGTAATATCCGCCATGTTCCGGCTCGGCCAACCAGTTGGTGCCGAAGGTGACTTTCTCATTCGCAGCCGCACCCAGCGTGCTGGCTGCAAGCAGGGCCACAACCGCCACCGAGATCTTCTGTTTTCCGTACATCGACACCACCCTCTGTTTGCTCCGGCGCGCCACGCGCCAGGCTCGACACCAAAGATTCAAGAAGCAAGACACATGCCACCGGCGTCTGGCGCCGGGACCGCCCGCTTGAAAGACGTTGCCATGCCAAGCGCGAACGGGTCATGCTGTACGGAAGGCATCGTGCCTATTTTTTGAACGGCTGTCCACAATCGCCCGGGCAACATGCACCGCCATCTTGAAGGTGTAATGAGTCCGGCTTTAGGTGGCGGCATCCAGGAGATTGCCATGTTCAAATTCCTCACCCCGAAGTCCATCAAGCCGCCCTTTGCCCGCTACAGTCACGGCGTCGAGGTGCCGGCCGGCAAGCGGCTTGTGCTGTGCTCGGGCCAGGTCGCCATCACCGCCGACGACCTGATTCCCGAAGACGCCGGAGCGCAGGCCGAACTCTGCTTTCAAAACATCGCGGCGATTCTCGGCGAAGCCGGCCTGGGTCTCAGGGATATCGTGCGCATCAACGCCTATGTCACCGACCGCGCGCATCTGCGGCCCTATATGGACGTCCGCGACCGGCTGTTTTCGAGCCCCGCGCCAGCGTCGACATTGATGATTGTTTCCGGCTTTGCCCGGCCCGAATTCAAGGTCGAAATCGAGGCCATCGCGGCGGGGTGATCGACAGGCCGCCCGTCCCGCGCTAGGTCTGCCTGACCATTGAAGAGGCATGACATGACCGTACCCAAAAGACGCGTGTGGTGGGGCGACTACCGGACCACCGAATACGCCTCGATCGATCCCGAGGCGACCATCGCCGTGCTGCCAGTGGCGGCGATCGAGCAGCATGGGCCGCATCTGCCTGTTTCGACCGACACGTCGATCATGAACGGCATGCTCGACACGGTCATTTCGCGCCTGCCCGACGATCTCGACATCCGCATCCTGCCGGTGCAGGCCGTGGGCAAATCCAACGAACACCTGCATGCGCCGGGCACCCTCACTCTGCCGGCAACCACGCTGATCGAAGCCTGGACCGAGCTTGGCCTGTCGATCGCGCGCGCCGGTGTGCGCAAGCTGATCGTGGTCAATTCGCATGGCGGCAACGAGGAGATCATGGGCATCGTCACGCGCGAATTGCGCGTGCGCGAAAAGATGCTGGCGGTGAAGACCAGCTGGCAGCGTTTTGGCCGTCCGGCCGGCATGTATACCGAACTGGAGGACCGTCACGGCATCCATGGCGGCGATGTCGAGACCTCGCTGATGCTGCATTTCCGGCCGGACCTCGTGGACATGGGCAAATCAGACAATTTCGTTTCCAATGTCGCCAAGGCCGAAAAGGAATTTTCGCTGCTGCGCCACACCGGCACCCACGCCTTCGCCTGGATCGCCAGCGATCTCAACCCGAACGGCGTCGTCGGCGACGCCAGCATCGCGACGGCGGAGAAGGGCCGGCTGACGGCAGAATATCAGGCCGACGGCTTCATCAGCCTGCTGCAAGATGTGCGCAAGGCGAAGCTCGCGGAGTGGTTGACGTAGCCTCCAAACCAGTGGCAAGCGCTGTCATCGCTATTCCAGATCCTCTTGAACAAACGAGGCGATGGAGGAGGCGGATCAGACGAACAACGATATGGGGGCAAAGCTAGCTGTCGATCCTCAGCGCAAAGGGCGTGCCTTCAAAGGCGTCCGCGCCGCGCCCGATCGATTCGATCGCCTCGACCATGCGGCCGTTGCGCTCAAGCAACGCATCGGCCACGGCGATCAGTCGCGGATTGGGCGTTGCCGAAGGCGACAGCGCCCGCAGCGTCCGCGCCAATTCGGCCTCGTCACGCTTCGGCGCCAGTGCTGCCGCGATGATATAGGCCGAAGCCGTCGAGCGGCTGATGCCGGCATAGCAATGCACGAGCATCGGCCTTGCCCGGTCCCACCGGCGCGCGAAATCGAGCAGATTGCGGACATGGTCTTCGCCCGGCATGGTCATGCCGTCCTGCGCCACCGCGATGTCGTGCATGACCAGATGCAGGTGGTTTTCCCTCGAGATCGAGGCCGGCCGCACCACCTCCGTTCCGGCGGCGAGCAGCGAAAGCATGCGGTCGGCGCCGGTCCTGGCCACCGTTTCCTCGATCTTTGCAAGCGAGCAGACATGGATCATCGTTTTGAACCCTTCGATTGATGCTTGCGCCGCGACGCCCACTCGGCAAGTGCGGATTCGAGCCGCTGCCATTCCTCCTCACTGCCCGGCAGGCCGGCGCGCAGAACGTCAGGCCGGTCGGCAAAATGGCGAAGCAGGATGCCGCGCTCGCCGAGCGCTGCAAACAAATCGGCGGCATTGGTCAGACTGAGGAAACGATACAGTGTGGTTCCGCCCGCAACAGGAACGCCGAAGCGGCTGAAAAGCGCATCGAGACGCGCCGATTCACCGGCCAACGACGCCCGCATCACGTCCTGCCACCCGATGTCGGCAAGCGCGCGGATGCCATATTCCAGCGCCGGGCCGGCGACGGCCCATGGTCCGAACTGCGTATCCAGCCGGTCGACCGTCGCAGTATCGGAAAGTGCAAAGCCGAGCCGCAGCCCGGCCAGGCCAAAGAACTTGCCGAACGAGCGCAGCACGACGAGGCCGCCCCGACCGACATCGCCCGCGACGCTGTGCTGACGCGGGCCGACATCCATGAACGCCTCGTCGACGACCAGCAGTCCGCCCTTGGCGCGCAATCCGGCGGCCAGAGCCAGCAACCGGTCGCGCTCTATGACACGTCCATCCGGATTGTTCGGATTGACGATGATGACGAGGTCGGCGTCCGCCAACGCTTCGAAATTATCGACCTCCGCCACCTGGTGCCCGGCGATCGCGGCAGCGCGGGCATGTTCGGCGTAGGTCGGACCCAGCACCAACGCCTTGCCGGGCGAAATGAGCGACGCAACGCGCGGCAACAGGATCTGCGTGCCCGGCGCCGCCACGACGTTGGCTGGCGACGGCGCGCCGTAAGTACTGGCCGCGATCTCTGTCAGGTCGCGTGTGCGCGCGGCTTCCGGCAACCGCGACAGCGAGGTGGCGGGCAGGTCGAAAAGCGGGTAGGAGTGCGGATTGATACCGGTCGAGAGGTCGACGAAAGGCAGCAGGGCGTTGGGGAAAAGCACCCTCGCGCGGCCAAGACTTCCACCATGGTCCACAACCGCCCCATTAAGAAGCTTCATGTCAGTCCTGATCGCTTTCCTGTCATTGGTCGTCGAATTCGCCCTCGGTTACCCCGACTGGCTGTTTCGCGCCATCGGCCATCCGGTGACGTGGTTCGGCAGGCTGATATCCTTTCTCGACCGCAGGCTCAACCGCGCCACTGATCCCGACGCGCTGCGTCGCAAGCGCGGTGTCCAGGCGCTGCTGGTCATCGTGCTGGTGCCGGCGATAATTGGCCTGGGCGTGCAGATCCTGTTCTGGTTCGTTCCCATGGGCCTCGTCATCACGGCCCTTCTGGCAACGTCGCTTCTGTCGCAGAAGAGCCTCTATGAGCATGTCGAGGCGGTGGCTGACGCCCTCGACACCGGCGGCATCGCCTTGGCCCGCCTTGCCGTTTCGCGGATCGTCGGTCGCGACCCTGAAACGCTCGACCGGGCCGGTGTCTGCCGCGCGGCGATCGAGAGCCTGGCCGAGAATTTTTCCGACGGCATCGTCGCCCCTGCCTTCTGGACCGGCGTCGGCGGCCTGGCCGGCGGCGCCGCCTACAAGGCCGCCAACACCGCCGATTCGATGATCGGCCACCGCACCCCGCGCCACGAGGCGTTCGGCTGGGCGGCGGCGCGCTTTGACGATTGGATCAACCTGCCGGCGTCGCGGCTGACGGCGCTTCTGATCGTGCTGGCGGCGTTCTTCGTCAAAGGCGCTGATGCGAAAAAAGCCTGGCATGCGGTGCGGCGCGACGCGAAAAAACACCGCTCGCCCAATGCCGGCTGGCCGGAAGCGGCGATGGCCGGTGCGCTCGGCCTGGCGCTCGCCGGCCCGCGCTTCTATGGCGGCGTGCTGGTCGACGACGTCTTCATGGGCGAAGGTGGGCGGCGTGAAGCCGACAGCCTCGACATCAGGCAGGCGCTGAAACTCTATCGCGTCGCCGACTATCTGCTGATCGCTCTGTTCGGGTTGGTTTCGGTCGTTGTCATCGTTGTGACCTAACCTCACCCTCCCCCGTCTGGGGAGGTTGAGGAACACTCAGAACTCGATCCCCTGCTGCGCTTTCACGCCGGCGGAAAAATGATGCTTGGTCACGCTCATTTCGGTGACGAGGTCTGCGGCCTCGACCAGCGCCGGCTTGGCGTTGCGGCCGGTGACAACGACATGCAGGCCCTCGCGCCGCGCTTTTAGCGCGCCAACCACTCTGTCGAGATCGAGATAGTCGTAGCGCAGCGCAATGTTCAATTCGTCGAGCACCAGCAGGCTGATCGACGGATCGGCCATCAGTTCGAGCACCTTGGCCCAGGCGGCTTCGGCGGCAGCGATGTCGCGCTTCAGATCCTGGGTTTCCCAGGTGAACCCCTCGCCCATCGCGTGCCACACGACACGGTCGCCGAAGGCGGCGAAGGCGTCTTTCTCGCCGGTGTGCCACTTGCCCTTGATGAACTGGACGACACCGACGCGCTTGCCGTAGCCGAGCATCCGCAGCGCCAGCCCGAAGGCGGCCGTGGTCTTGCCTTTGCCCGGGCCGGTGTTGACGATGAGCAATCCCTTCTCGACCGTCTTGCTCGCCACCTCGGCATCCTGCACCGCCTTGCGCTTGGCCATCTTGGCGCGGTGGCGCTCTTCGTCCTTATCGTCGATATCGGTCATATCATTTCACCTTGAGCGGCAGCCCCGCCACCATCAGCAGCACCGTATCGGCAATCGCCGCGACCTGCTGGTTGAGCCGGCCGGCGGCATCGCGAAAGCGGCGCGCCAGTGCATTGTCCGGCACGATGCCTTGTCCGACTTCATTGGACACCAAGAACCAGGGTCCGCGCGGCCGCGACAGCACCTCCGCCAATCGCCGGCATTCCAGCTCGAAATCGTGTTCGGCCAGCATATGGTTGGTCAGCCACAGCGTCAGGCAGTCGACAAGCACCGGCCGATCGTCCGGCAAGGCGGCAAGCGCGCCGGCGAGATCGAGCGGTGCGTCGATGGTCGTCCAGCCTTCGCCGCGCCGCGACCGGTGCAACGCGATGCGCTCACGCATCTCGTCATCATAGGCTTGCGCCGTGGCGATATAGGTCCAGGGCGGCGGCAAGGCGGTTGCCAAAATTTCGGCGTGCGCGCTCTTGC